>CAYWSS010000281.1:0-7525 GCA_964460505.1 uncultured Caldilineaceae bacterium
CAACGTTGTCTTGTTCATTGCCGCAGTGTTAGTGCTTTTTATGCAGGCCGGATTTCCACCATTTCAATCGATTTCAACACAAGATTTCGGGTTCCAATTACCGAGCAGGTAAACGGCAAGACAAAATATACCGGTAATGTGTGCGGCTTTGCCGTAGAAGGCAATGAGCCGGGCGTTGTCACCTCTCTAATTGAAAAGCTGGTGCCTGAATTAGTTAATATGGCGCGGCTGCCCTCTTATGTTTTCATCGCCCGCCGGTCGCAAAAAATGTTTCCGGTCTACACCGTAAAAAACCAGGTATTTGCCACCACCCCCGGCGGCCCCATTTTTAAGCATGTCGAACTGGCCAGAGTGCGCGAATTTTTGAGCAATTATTTGCATACCATTGGCGCTTTGGGCTTACCCGGCAAAAGCGAAAATTTGCACGTGCGTGGGGTTCACGGCGAAACACTGGCCCTGATGCGCCCTGTTTTCTACCTGAAAAAACGCCCTTTGAGCGCCAATGACGATGAATTCTGGGCACCGGTGTTCACCTCTCGCGATGGCCTGTCAATTTATACTTACGCCGCCAGCGGCCGGCGCGAAGTAGACGTAGACAATGGGTACGAAGTATTCTGGCTGCGCAAGCAGGTGGCCCAGGCCCTGGTTGCCGACAAACGGCTGACCGAAGCCCACGACCTGCGCCCGGACCGTCTGTTGCCCGAATATTGGGAAATAGTAAAAGCCGGGATGACCCTGCTGCCCGGCAAGCTTACTTTCAACGGCACCACCTTTGACACCTACCAAAAAGGGCGCACGGTTGTTGGCGTTGAATACCGGACCGATGAAGACCGCTACAGTTTTTATATTGGCAAAGATATTGATGATTTACAAGAACGTGCCGGCAAAGACCTGGTGCGGCGAGGTTTTATCAGTAGCCCAAATTCTGTAAAAATAGTAAGATAATCCTGGTTGCTATCAACAGGTATCTTTTACCTTATACTTAGATTAGCTTGAAACCGGAACTTTTAAGAAAAATGAGGGATCATGCCTGAATGTACCTGCGGTCAGGCATCCAGCGAGGCCTGCAAGTGTGGATTCCCGCTAAAAACATGCGGGAATGACATCTTAAAAGTTCCGGTTTCATTCTGTTTTCAGTATAGCACTAAGTCAACTTTGTTTTAACGGGTAGTTAAGCCCCTTGTGGGCGTTGTTACAACAGTAAAAAGGGCACAACCCGTTAATTAGAACTTGACTTAGAACTTAGATAATATTAATTGTTTGTAAATTCATTTCAAAGGAGAACAACAAGAAATGACCAGTTCAGTACAAGATGTATTAAGTCTCATTAGTGAAAATGATGTAAGGATGATTGACTTCCGCTTTGTCGATCTGTTTGGGGTGTGGCACCACTTTAGCCTGTCGTCAAAGGAACTTTCGGAAAACATGTTTGAAGAAGGTCTGGGTTTTGATGGGTCATCCATCCGTGGGTTCCAAACCATCGACGAATCGGACATGATCCTCATTCCGGATCCTTCTACCGCTTTCCTGGATCCCATTTTTGAAGTACCTACCGTGGTTATTGTGTGTGACGTTTACGACCCCATTACCCGCCAGGCCTACTCCCGCGACCCGCGCGGCGTAGCCAAAAAAGCCGAAGCTTACCTGAAGAAAACCGGCATTGCCGATGCCAGCTACTTTGGCCCGGAACCGGAATTTTTTCTGTTTGACAGCGTTCGCTACGGCGGCGGCACCAACTCCAGCTTCTACTTCATCGACAGCCGCGAAGGTTTCTGGAACAGTGGGGCAGAGTTGGGCCGTCTTGGCCCCAACCTGGGCGGCCAAATTCCGGCCAAACGCGGCTACTTCCCGGCCCCGCCCACCGACACCCTGCAAGATGTTCGCAGCAAAATGGTGCTGGCCATGGAAGCCATTGGCCTGGCCGTAGAAGTGCATCACCACGAAGTTGGCACCGCCGGCCAGTGTGAAATTGACCTGCGCTTCGACACCCTCACCAAAATGGCCGACAGCGTGATGGCCTACAAATATATTGTAAAAAACGTTGCCCGCCAAAACGATCTCACCGCCACCTTTATGCCCAAACCGCTCTTTGAAGACAACGGCAGCGGCATGCACGTCCACCAAAGCCTGTGGAAAGGCGGCGACACCGTCATGTTTGACGATGCCGGTTACGCCCAGCTCAGCGACAACGCCCGCTACTACATTGGCGGCCTGCTCAAACACGCCTCGGCCATTCTGGCCTTTGCCGCCCCGTCTACCAACAGTTACAAACGGCTGGTTCCCGGCTACGAAGCCCCCATCAACCTGGTTTACTCGCAGCGAAACCGCTCGGCCATTTGCCGCATCCCTATGTACTCCCACAGCCCCAAAGCCAAGCGGGTTGAATTCCGCGCCCCCGATCCCAGCGCCAACCCCTACCTGGCCTTCTCTGCCCTGCTGATGGCCGGCCTGGACGGTATCCAAAATCAAATTGATCCCGGTGAACCGATTGACAAAGACCTGTATGACCTGCCGCCGGAAGAAGCCGCAGAAATTACCAACACGCCCGGTTCGCTGACCGCCGTATTGGATGCGCTGGAAGCCGATCACGAATTTTTGCTGCAAGGCGATGTCTTTACGCCCGACCTGATTGAAGCCTACGTTAACTACAAACGCACAGAAGAAGTTGATCCCATTCGCCTGCGACCGCATCCCCACGAATTCTCCCTGTACTTCGACATCTAAAATGTTGGTTCGCTAAACAAAAAAAGCGGCAGAGATTTCCTCTCTGTCGCTTTTTTATTTAAACATTGTAGGGGCGTACCCTTGTGGTCGCCCGAATGGGCGACTTCGGCAAGGCGCGGCCCCTACCCCGAATTTTTGAGGAGGTACTGGGTACTCACAAAAAAAAGTTTTTCATTGACATAAAGTTTGGAGTTAAAAGCCAAAAATTCAGCTTTTTGCGCCAACTAAAGCAATGAGCAAAGTATTTAAGTCCCAGTAGATCCAAATTCACCCCCTCTAACTCCCCCTCACGAGGGGGAGGACTGAACTTCCCCCAGATTTCGGGGGGATTGAGGGGGGTAAAATACGCGAATACTGCAATTGCTCAATTCCGCTGAACTTTCAAATCGTACACCGGCTCGGCTTTGGCCCCAAACCTGAATTTGTAAATCTCATCGCCCCGCAAAAAATCGTAGCGGCTGCGCCCCAACTTGATGGCGTGCTGAATGGTGTACGAGGTGAGCACATTGCCCGGACTCAAATTTCTAAATTGAGCCGGATCGTAGCCGGAGTTGTACAGCAAAAACTCGTTGTTGTAGTCAAAACATAACATTGTGGCCGCCTGCACCCCGTTCAATTCAATAAAATAGAGTTTTAGCCACCCGATCCTGGCCAGCGCAAAAGCCACATCTTTAAAAAAAGCAATCAGTTCGTCGCTCCAGAAATCTTCCTTATCCCGGGTAGATTTTTGATGCAGGTCAATGAAGCTTTCCAACGCTTCCGCCAATCCATCCTCAGAATCGATAGCGTACCAGCGGGTGTTGGCTTCGCTTTCAATTCTGCGTATTTTGCGTCGAATTTCGTGCCGCTGCTTCTTCTTAACGCCGGCCAAATAGGCATCCCAGCTATCCGGCAAGGTGATGACCGGGCAAACATCCTGCTGCGTTTTTTCTACCTGCCAGCCTCGCGCCCGGATTGCTTCTGCAAAGTTACTGTGGGTGATTGAATGTTGTGGTAAACTGCATAAATAGAGGCTGTCCCACTGCACTTCCGGCCCCTCGAGCGCATCCAGAATGGCCGTATATACCGCTTCAACATAATCCTTGTCCACCAGCAAATCCAGATAATCAGACACATCCACGCAGCCCACAAAGCTCAGTTCCCTGTGGCCGGATGGGGAAACTTTGCCGTACAGCGGAGCCAGCCCCACCAATTGACCCTCATCCGTGCGTGCGGCAATCAAAACCAACCCACCATTGCCCAGATGTTTCCACCAGATACTCTGGTAAACGTATCGCATAAAAAAAGGGGCGTTTGCGGAGCGCTCCAGTAAATCGTCCCACTCCGGTGCCAGTTTCTCAAATCCTTTTGAGTCGGAATAAATTTTTGTTTGCATAGTTATCCTTGGCGTAAAAAAAATTGGGCATGCCCGAGGCGGCTATGCCCAAAATAATTTAATACTGGGGAGCAGGGATTCGAACCCCGGCCGGCAGAGCCAGAATCTGCTGTCCTACCACTAGACGACTCCCCACCAACGCCGGCTATTGTAGCACCGTCCCGGCATCGGAGCAAATTTTGGGGCAATCAGTAGGCAGATGTCAGTAGCCAGTAGTCAGATAAAAAACACCTGTGCGTCCCACTTTTTTCTGACTACTGAAATCTGGCTACTGGCTACTGAGAGATGTTTTCTCCGGCCAGGGCATATATTGAAAGGCTCGGGCCGGCGATTCCGTAGCCATTTGATGGAAGGCTGCGGCGGTATCAGGGTTGCGAGGCACGTGGGTGATAATTTCCAGGTTACCGTATGGGGTTAGGGTGACTAGCGGCGCGGTCAGGTAAGTGAACCGGTTTGCCCCCGGCATACCCAATTTAAACGACTCTCCGCCCACAAAATAACGTTTTTCCTCGTAAAACACCTGCTCCCAAAACCAGCGAAACTCCCGGTTGCGCCGCAACTGCGCAAATAACGACGCGAAATAATCGGTCATGCGGGAGCGCAACGTCACCCGTCGGAAGTAAATAATATTGCCCACGGCAAAATTATTCCATTGGCGCTGGGTCATTTGTTTGCGATGCGGTTCAAAATCGGCAGAGAAAATAAAGCTGAGCAGATTGAGGCCGGCCGGTTGACCTAAGCGGGGCCGCAAGTCAATTTGGGTGGCATCGTACAGTTTCACCAGAATGGCGTTGGCGGCAATTACATCCAGATAATTGTCCACCAGCAAGGCCGGCAACTGGATATCCGCCAGCATTTGTATGGCCGAGGTCAATATTTCCCCGGCGTTCGTTTCGGTCGCGTAAATCTGCTCGTTGTCCAGCCCTGTGGCCGCCAGAAAAAATTCTCGCCGCTCACCCATCGTCAATTCCAACGTATCAGCCAGGCTTAACAGCGTTTGTTCATCCAGCATGGCCCGCTCGCCCCGCTCAATCTTGCCGATGATAATCTCGTTCAGCGGGGTCTGGGGATCGCGCTGCTGCGCCCGTTTGGCCAGCTTGGCCTGGGTCAGCCGATTTCCGTCCTCGTCAAAATGCTCTTTGCGCAAGGCCGCAATCAATTTGCCAAATTCTTTTCGATTCATGAGATTGCTCCGGAAAATCTACTAAAATTGGTAGGTCGATTGACAAATTCCGGCTGAAAAGAGGTTGAAAATTTCGTGCATTTGCCTGATACTGAAGTTATCGGTGAATTATAACGCAATGCGCGAATTAATTCCAGCGCCTTCGGGGGGGGGAAATTGTGGACAACAAAAAGCGAGAAGTCACCGGCTGGGCTATGTACGATTGGGCCAACTCGGCCTTTAGCGCGGTGGTGGTCACGGTTTTACTTGGCCCGTACCTGACCGCCCTCATTGATGCCAAACCGGGTGGCGTGCTGGTAGTTGGCGGCTTCACCATCGAAGCAGAGGCGTTTTATCCGTTCTGCGTCTCGGTTTCGGTGATTATGCAGGTCATTTTCCTGCCCATCCTGGGTACCCTGGCCGACCACACCAATCTTAAAAAGCGATTGATGATGCTCTTTGCCTACGCCGGGGCCGCGGCTACGATCCTGCTTTTCTTTGTGCAGGCCGGCTCCATATTGTTCGGTGGTGTGCTGTTCATCATTGCCAACCTTTCATTTGGGGCGGCGATTGTGTTTTACAACGCCTTCCTGCCGGACATCGCCAAACCGGAGGAACAGGATACTGTCAGTTCCAAAGGGTTTGCCTACGGTTATGTGGCCGGAGGCATTATGCTGGGACTGAGCCTGGTGCTGTTGCAACTGATGACGGACACCGGCCTGGCTATCCGTATTTCGCTGGCGGGAGCCGGAGTGTGGTGGCTTGTTTTCACCGTACTGTTTCCGCAGCGCCGGCTGGTGCAACGCCAGACAACCGCCTCTTTACCTTCCGGGGCTAACTACCTTACCTACAGTCTGAAAACGTTTTTCGCCACGTTAAAAGATATGGCCCAAAAATATCCGCTCACGTTACGCTACCTGATTTCCTACCTTATTTACAACGATGGCATCCAGACGGTCAACACGGTAGCCACCATCTTCGCCGTATCCGAGTTGGGCCTCGAACCGCAGCAGTTGGTTGGGCTGGTGCTGATGATTCAATTTGTGGCCGCGCCGGGGGCCATTTTGTTCAACCGGCTGGCTGGGCGAATTGGAGCTAAATACACAGTCATCATTACCCTGGCGGGTTGGGCCGGGCTGCTGATTTGGGCCTACTTCATGCACACTCCCGGCCAGATTTGGTTGTGGGCCTTTGTCGAGGCGCTGGTGCTGGGCAGCTCGCAAGCGCTCAGCCGCTCGATGTTTTCCAAGATGATCCCGGCCAACCAGGAGTCGGCTTATTTCAGCCTGTACGAAATCAGCGAACGTGGTACCTCGTGGATTGGGCCGGTGGTGTTTGGGCTGGCCGTGCAGATGACCGGCAGTTCGCGGGTGGCCCTGCTGCCGCTCATCGCCTTTTTTGTTATCGGCATTGTGATTTTGCTCTTCACCAATGTTCGCCAGGCCATTGCAGATGCCGGCAACGAAGTGCCGGCTGTGGTGTAACACTGGTCGAATGCACCTATCCTTTAACCTGACTTTGGTTGGGTGCATCTTAGGCGGCTGGTTGCTATAATGAAATCATAGATACAATTTATGCCAAATCTCCCCCAATCTTTTTAGAAAACCTCCCCAAGCTATTCTGTCTACCTACCAGTTGACACAACCTTCCAAGCCTGTTGATGAATCTGCCAACAACCGGCATTTTAGAATCAGCACACTAAAAATAGAGTTTTGCTTGTCGTTGCCGACGTTACGACCGGCGACGGCCTATATATTGGGAAAAATTAATATACGATTGCTGCTATCAAACTGGGAGGCAGAAATTATGAATAGGGTTGAACTATTAACCAGCGTAGAACACAAACCGTTTCAAGTTTTAACATATTGTCCCACTTATGAACAACGCGCGCCAGCCAATCAATGGAAGCATACTGAAATTCCAAAAGGTCAAGCAAGTTGGTGGCATTGTTCAATGTGCCACGGTTGGCATGTTTTAATTGTAAACGTGGGTACCGACAACATATCACAACCATCGAATGTTTGAGGCTAATCCAAGCTCAACAAGCATTTTCCGGCTGATGTAATGGCCGGGTAGGGGCGCATTGAATCGGGGAACTGACAAGGCCTTTGGCAAGATCCGTGGCTTTATATTCTGCAAATCGTATCATAGATCCTGTCAAAATTTAGCCAAAAATGAAGCATAGAAAACGTTTCATTTTCTTCACAGTTTACCAATCCCCGAATCCCGGCCCATTATCAGCGGTTTCATAATCGTGCTGGATA
>CAYWSS010000282.1:0-7506 GCA_964460505.1 uncultured Caldilineaceae bacterium
CGATGGTGCCGATAATAAGCATCAGGTGGCCCTGATGCGGCGTGTTGGGTAACTTAAACAGGTGGGGTTCAATATCTGCGTTAAACAGCATCAGCACGTCTACATCATCTTCTTCTGCGCCGGTTTCCTCTTTTGCGCCATCCATGCGGGCCATTAAACATTTTTCATCCTTGCCCCATTTTGCCGCGCTGCCGTCAGAGGCATACCAGTGAATATCGGGAAACTGGTCGCCGTCAATATCCAGGCCGGTGAAAAAGATTTTTCGCCGAAAAACGGGATGCGCCCGGCGAACGGCGATTACCCGTTTGGCAAAGCGAAATAGCTCCACATTCTTTTTGATAAAACTCCAGTCGTACCAGGAAATTTTGTTGTGCTGGCAGTAGGCGTTGTTGTTGCCGCGCTGCGTGCGCCTGAACTCATCCCCGCCGTTAATCATTGGCGTGCCTTGCGACAGCAGCAGCGTGGCCCAGAAATTCTTTATTTGCCGGATGCGGATAGCCTCAATGCCGCCATCGTCCGTGGGGCCTTCGACCCCGTAATTGTAGTTGATGTTGTGATTGTGCCCGTCCCGATTATTTTCGGCGTTGGTCTCGTTATGTTTTTGGTTGTAGCTCACCAGGTCATTCAGGGTAAAGCCATCGTGGGCGGCCACAAAATTGATGCTGTGATTTGGGCTGCGGCCATTATCGTAATACAAATCGGCGCTGCCGGCTAACCGGGTTGCCAGGGCGCTAACCGAGCCGTCACCCCGCCAGAAATGGCGAATCTCGTCACGAAATTTATCATTCCATTCGGCCCAGCGCCCGCCCGGAAAACTGCCTACCTGATAGCCGCCCAAATCCCACGGTTCGGCAATTAGCTTGGCGCTGCGCAACAGCGGGTCTTCGGCAATGCGGGCGGGGAGTGGCGGGTTGCCGGACAGATGCCCCCACCGGTCACGGCTTAAAATTGTGGCCAGGTCGAACCGGAAACCGTCCACGTGCATATCCTGCACCCAGTAGTGCAGGCAGTCGATGATAAAATCCTGCACCACCGGATGGTTGCACGCCACAGTATTGCCTACCCCGGAGAAATTTTTGTAGTAGCGCCGGTCATTCTCCAGCAGATAATAAATCCTGTTGTCAATTCCCCGGAAACTGAGCGTTGGGCCCAGGTGGTTGCCCTCAACCGTGTGATTAAACACCACATCCAAAATTACTTCCAGCCCGGCTTGATGCAGCGCCCGCACCATTTCCTTAAATGCCACCACCTGCTGCCCCCGGGTTGACGGGTAATGGCTGTAAATTCCCTGCGGCGCAAAAAAGCTGAGCGTGTTGTAGCCCCAATAGTTGCGCAGCGGCTGTCCGGTCTTGGGATTACGGCGCACAAACTCCCACTCGTTAAACAGGTGAACCGGCAGCAGCTCGATAGTTGTCACCCCAAGTTTCTTAAAGTACGGAATTTTTTCGATAACGCCCCGATAAGTGCCGGGGTGTTCAACCTTTGCGCCGGGATGAGCCGTGAGGCTGCGCACGTGGGTTTCGTAAATAATGGATTCGTTGAAGGGAAGCTCTAGCGGGCGGTCGCCCTGCCAATCAAACTTGTCGTCGCCGTAGGCAATACATTTGGGCATGCCGGCAAAATTTGTGCTTTTTGAGAAAGACAGGTCTTTATCTGCCGAGGTGGTATCGTAGCCGTACGCCAGCTTGAAATCCCACTTGAATCCACTGGAAATGGCTCTTGTGTACGGGTCGAGCAGCGGCTTGTGTTTGTTAAATCGATGCCCCCCTTCCGGGTCGTACGGGCCGTCCATTTGATACAAATACAAGTGCCCGTGTTTTATACCCGCCACGTGGATGTGCCAGATATCGCCGGTGCGGTGGGTATCTGCATCCAACTGAAATGTGTGGCTGGGGGTTCCATCAGTTGGATTTTCGAACAGGTGCAGCCAGACCCGGGTCGCGTTCCGGCTGAAAATGGTAAAGTTGAATCCGGTGACTGTTTCGGTGGGGCCCATTGGGGTGGGCCGGCCCGGTGTTGCTTGAATTTCTGGTGTCGTTTCCACAGTTGCACTCCTCTGGAAATACAGTAGCCAGTAGTCAGATGTCAGTAGTCAGTAGCCAGAAAATCCTCCTCGCTCCCACGCTCCACCGTTCCTCTTGTTCCCACGCTCCAGCGTGGGAACACCTACCGGTATGCACGCAAGGCGCCACGCCGGAGCGTGGGAACGAGACGTTTTCTTTGACGGTTATTTTTTATCGGTGCGATGCCGCTTTTTGTGTTCTATTGGTTTGCCACGCAATGATCAGCGGGGCAACCGCCATCATTCCAACAAGCACCGCCAGAATTGCCCCCAAGGCGGCAAACAGCAATAGCGGCGGGGCAATCAGCGACGCAGCCCCCAAAATCAGGCTGATAGTAAAAATTACGGCAGCCACAGCTACAATAATCAGGGCAACCATTCTGGCCCGTTTCATTGAGGCGCGTCGTGGGGCGCTAAACTGCCCGGTTTGGCCGTGGATCAGCACCGGCTGCGGCTGTTTGTCATCATCCAGATAGTAAGTGACAAAGGTGGGCAGCAACAGCAACGTCCAGTTTTTGTGGTGATAGTGCGTTGACCAGCGGAACCCGCGCAGGTGATCAGCCTGGGCTGCGGTTTGACATTCTTCCGCGGCGGCGGCCTGGTAAGCGGGAACGGCATCGGGCCAGGCATCTGTGGTGGAGCGATTGGGCAGCCGAATAAGGGCCTGGCCCATCGCCCGGGCCTGATAGGGGCGACTGTTACGCTGGTTGAACTGTCCCAGCTTTTTTATCAATGTGAAGTGTTCTTCCAGGGCGGGAGCCGGTACATTGTGGTAGGTTCGCCGCAAGCGCCCCACCCGGGCTTCCCACCGAATGCGCGTTTCGGTGATTTCCTGCGATGTCCAGCCGCCCTGTTTCTGGTCAAAATTATCCCGGTGGCTGATGGCGTCGTAATCAAATCCGGTTTCTGCCTGCCAGGTGGCCTCCACCTGGCCATCAACCAGCCACATGGGCAGGTAGAGCCGTTGCAGGCGCGTTTTTAAAGTGGCTGCCTTCAAATCGCCGGGGGCAAACCAGATGCCTTTGGCAAAGCGTTCAATATTTTGGGTGAGGCTTTCATTAGAGGCCGTGAAGGGCAGATACAGTTCCGGCGGTGGCGGCGCGGAGCCGTTTTTAGATTCATCCACCACGGACAGGTTGGCCTGAAAGCAGTGCGGGCACGGCCTTGGGGCAAAATCTACCGGCTGCAAATAACGCCAGTCGCACTGCTTGCAGTAAGTGGTTTGCAGGGACAATCCCCAGGCCAAAGTTGTGGCGGTCTGGTCACTCATCGTCCATCTCCAGCGCTGATTTCACCAGATGGAAACTGAACGAAAGCCCGCCCGCCAGCGCAATAAAGGCCACAATCAGCACCGGGAAACCAGACCCGGCAACAAGCATAAGCGCCGCGCCAATAATTCCCAGGGTTAGCCCCGGCGCAATCAGGGCGCTCACCGCCAGCCATACTTTTATCCAATCAACCGGGCGCCGGCCCGACACGCTGCCTGTTTGCCCGTTGACCATCACCTGGTAGGTTTGCTGTTCGTAGCTGTAGACCGCCAGGTAGATGGGCAGTAACACGTAGCGCCAGCTTTCTTCGTTAAAACCCATCTCCATGCTAAAGTTGCGAATTTTACTGCTGCCGGCCTGCGACCGGCACGCCTGTCGCGTTTTTTCCCGCATTTCGTGGCGGGCGGTTTCCCAGCTTGTTTCCAGGGGAATGTCGTATGCCTGGGCCTGGTATCCAGCCAGGTAAGTGGGTTCGTATATGGCCAGATCACGCATGTTAAAATCCCGGATCCGGTTAAACAGGAGGGCGCTGATGCGGCTGGTGCCCGAAATGACCAGATCGTCGATGTCAAGCTGCGCATGGCCGGATTCCCATTTCCACACCGTTTTGGTGCGGGTTCGCCATTTACCATTAGAGTAGTAGCGCTCGGTTTTTGTGTGCCCCACCTCTGCTTTCCAACTGGCTGCGGTCGTGGCGTCAAACGTCCAAAAGGGCAGGTAGATACCGGTAAAATCTGCCACCTGGGCCAGTCGCTTTAACTTGCCGGGCGTCATCCAACTGCTGCCTAACCAGGTGCGGGCCGCGGTGTAACAGGCTTCGGCCTCAATTTTAAAGGGAATGAGAAAGCGGGGCCGCAGATTATCCTGCGCCGCATCCCGCTGAACCACCTCGTTAGAGCCACAAAAGGGACAGGTGCGCGTTAGCAAACCTGCCGGCAGCGTGGTGTAGGCGCCGCAGCCCTGGCACTGCAACTCTTTGCGGGCCTGCCCCCAACCGTGAGCGGCGCGCTTCATGGTTTCTACCGTAAACTCAAACTGTTCGGCCCCTTTGCCTACCACCGCCTGCTGGGGCGGTTCGTAATAGTCGCAGTTGGTGCAGGTTAGCCCGCCGTCGGTGGCGCTAAAGGCGGTGCTGCCGCCACACTGCGGGCAGGAAAAGCGTACGGTTTCCTGTTGACTTTCTTTACCCTGGTGGGGAGCGGGAACGTAAACTTCAATGCCCTCAACCGCAGACGGTGCGGGTATAAAGTTTGCGGGTGGAAAAGATTGCCACATAGTTCCTCTTTGCTTAAAATTATAGTCAAAAGCTGGAATGCTGCCAGTTGGAAGGATGAGGGATGAGGAATGAAGGATGAGATGATAAACGATGATTGGCGGGATATGCCCGTGGATGCTGTTCACTGGAACCGGATTGTGGAGATGACCGGGTTGAGGCAAAAATCGATGGAAACTAAACGCGTAATTCTTTTGATGCGAAGCAGCAGCTACCGGGGATTTGCTTTTAAAAAAGCTGCGGAACAGTTGGGTATCAAGGTGGTGGCCGGTATCGAGATGCACCCTGACCTGGCCGAATATTGGCAGGTTTCTCTGGGGCTGCAATTTGACAACCCGGAAAAGGCCACGCAATCGATTGTTGAGTTTGCCCGGCAGAAGCGGGTGCATGCCATTCTGGCGGTGGATGACAGCGCCGCGGCCGTTGCATCCAGCGCGGCGCGGGCGCTTGGCTTGGCTCACAATTCGCCCGATGCGGCGCTGGCGGCTCGAAATAAATATCGAATGCGGCAAATGTTTGCCGCCGGCGGGGTGCCGTCTCCGCAATTTCAATTGTTTGAATTGACGGACGACCCGGCCCAAATTTCCGGCGAAGTAACTTATCCCTGCGTGGTCAAGCCGCTGCTGCTGTCCGGCAGCCGGGGCGTGATTCGGGCCAATAACCCCGCCGAATTTCAGGACGCCTTCCGAATGTTGGCCCAAATGCTGGCGGAAATGAACCAGGGGCATAGTTCCGGCTCCACCCAAATTCTGGTTGAGGATTTTATTCCCGGTTTTGAGGTAGCGCTGGAGGGTATCATCGACAGCGGTCGCCTCAAAGTGCTGGCCCTCTTCGACAAACCCGACCCGCTGGATGGCCCTTTCTTTGAAGAAACCATCTACGTTACGCCTTCTCGATTGCCGGCAGAAGTTCAGCAGGAAATTGCAGCCTGCGCCGGCCAGGCCGCTGCCGCCATAGGGTTGCGAACTGGGCCGGTTCACGCTGAACTGCGCGTCAATGACGCCGGGCCGTGGATGGTGGAAATTGCCGGGCGCTCGATTGGCGGGCTTTGCTCGCAAACGCTCAATTTTGGACTGGAAGGAATTTCGCTGGAAGAGCTAATCCTGCGGCAGGCGGTTGGGTTGGATATTGAAAAGCTGGTGCGGGAGCAGCAAGCCAGAGGGGTCATGATGATTCCGATTCCGGGGATGGGCATGTTAAAATCAGTTGCCGGCGTAGAGGCGGCAGAAGCGGTGCCACGCATCGAGTCGGTGCAAATTACGGCCAAACTCAACCAGCCCCTCATTCCGCTGCCCAAAGGAGATAGCTATCTTGGATTTATTTTTGCCAAAGGAAAAAATCCAAAAATTGTGGAAACTGCCCTGCGACAAGCACACGAGCAACTTCATTTTGAAATCGAGGAATTTCTGTTAATCAGCAGTTAGCCTGCACCCTGCTGCCGGTTATTTTCTGGCCGGGCCGCCGCCCTTGCCGCCTTGTCCGGGGGTGCCTTCGGGAGTCCACCCTTCGGGCATTTGAGCGTTTTCGCCAAAGAAAAACTCTTCCAGTTGTTCCATTAAAAATTGGCGGGCGCGAGGGTCGGCCAGCACCAGCCCGTAATGGTTAATAATCAAAACCTGATGATCTTTCCACATTTCCCAGGCTTGATCGGAGATATTATTAAATATTTTGTCTCCTATTTCGCCGGGAAAAGGGGGTTTATCCATGCCGGGCAATTCCCGGCCAATTTTTACACAGTGTACCATTCGTGTCATTCGTCAACTCGCAGAAAAAGAAATTTGATGCTGCATACTATAAATAGTCTCAACCCTAAAGTCAAGTATCTGGTAATGCTCTGGTGCGCGTAATTTTTTTTGGGATGACCGGGCGATTTTCGCTGCCTCCACTGGAAATGCTGGTGATGTCCGGGCTGGATGTCTGTGCGGTAATTGTGCCCGCTGCAAAGGGTAGTGGCGCAGCATTGCCCCGGCAACTTAAAAAACCGGTTCCGGCCCCCACTGACTTACCCGTAATTACACCCTGGCTGCAGGAAAATATCATTCACCTGGCCTGGGAGCACCAGATTCCGGTGTGGGAGGTGGGGCGTTTGTCCGCGCCGAAAACGCTGGAAATACTGTCGGATTTGCAGCCTGATTTGGCGGCGGTGGCCTGTTTTTCGCGGTTCTTTCCCCCACAATTGCTGGAACTGCCCCGATTTGGCTGTCTGAATTTACATCCGTCTCTGCTGCCGGCCTATCGCGGCCCGGAGCCGTTGTTCTGGATTGCCTACCACGATGAACGGGAGACCGGCGTCACTCTTCATTTTTTGGATGAGGGGGTAGACAGCGGCGATATTGTGGCCCAAAGCCGCATCGCCCGGCCGGACGGCCTTTCCGCCGCAAAATTGGAACAACAATGTGCGGCAGAAGGGGCCTTGCTGCTGCTGTCGGCCGTTCAACAGCTTGACCAACAGGGAACAATCATGCGGCGCAAGCAAGCTGAAAATGAGGCCAGTTATTTCCCCTCACCCGGCGCCGAGGATTTTGTGATACCTGGCGACTGGCCGGCCCGCCGCGCGTTTAATTTTTTGCGTGGCGCAAAGGGCTGGCCGCTGCATCTCAAGGTGGGTGACGACCGGTTCCGTATTCGTGTAGTAAAAAGCTATTCATCTGAGCACTCGTTGGGAAAACCGTACCTGATTTTTGGAGACGAACTGTGGGTGCAGTTCAATCCGGGCGTGTTGCGGGCATTGGCACGTTAAAAATTGATCGAATTAACTCTATATTATGTCAATGGAAAACTCCTCTGTAAATACCCCTCACCCCCCCACCCCCTCTCCCAATTTGGGAGAGGGGGTGTCGCGTCAGCAACGGGGGTGAGGGCAATTTTCATTCCTGGTGGTGAACGCAGTTAATGATAACTCC
>CAYWSS010000283.1:0-7496 GCA_964460505.1 uncultured Caldilineaceae bacterium
GACGTGACGCCTTGAGACTAAACTAAATGATGTGACAGGCTTGCCGGACGTGGTGTAGCGCATTTCCGGATCTCTACCCATGTTGCCAATTACCATTACTTTGTTCAGACCTCTGCTCATTATTTTCCACCTGTCTCAGTTAAGCTATTTAGCTGTCTTCATCTTCATTAGCAATCAACAAATACCGAATGATCTGCTCTGACAACTTTAAGTTGCGTTCCAATCCAACAATTGTCGCGGGGTCCATTTTCGCTTCAAGTCGTACGTATGTACCTTCGCGGTGGTTGTTGATGGGATAGGCCAGAGTTTTTCGTCCCCATACGTCAACCAGCGTCACCGCACCGTCGGAAGATTTCACAAGCTGTGAAACATTTTCAACGATACCGGTGACGCCTTCTTCATCGGTATTAGGCTCTACAATAAATGTGAGCTCGTAGTTACGCATGCCGGTAACCTCCTTTCTGTGGATTTTAGCCCCTGATCAATGCCAGGAGCAGAAAAGGTGACAAAGCCTGAGCTTTGTCCAGCATTAGCATAATTTATCACAAATCTTGGTAAACGCAAATCACCCAAGGAGGCAGGGGTGGCTCCCGAAATTTGAGAAAGCGCACGGGCAGGGCAGTAACCATTCGCGCCCTCCCCCCCGCTTCGCGCCCCCCCGCCCACAGGGGGAAGTTTAGAGCACGCCCCCCTCTTGAGGGCGACCGCATTCCCTAATGGTTGAGGTTGGAAGGGGGGGACGATTACTGCCGCAGGGGTAATCTACCCCATATTTCGCTTTGCCAAAATCCGTATTTTTATGTAAACTTGTATTTATGATTATACGGGATGTTACTCGTAGAACAGGATTTCTCCTGTTTCTTCTGTTTATAATTGCCATAACCCCGCCTGTAACCCTGGCTCAGGACCCTCCACAATCAGCCCCGCTTCTTCACCCGGATCCACGATTTGGCATTGTAGACAGCTTTGTAAATAGCACCGAAGCCAATGCCGCCGGCGCGGGCTGGACCCGCGTTTTCTTTCGCTGGGATGTTGTCCAGCCCGGTGGTCCCGTCGATTGGAAACCGGCCAATGTGCCCGACCCCTTGCTGGACGCTGAAATCGTTGCCGGCCGGGAAGTGGTGGGGGTGCTCATTGGTACGCCTGCGTGGGCAACCGAAGAAGGTACGTCTACCGCGGTGCCTCCCCTTGAGTTTTGGGGTGACTTTGTTTTTAAACTTGCTGCCCAATACAGAGGACGCATTAACCGCTGGATTATCTGGAACCAGCCTGACGTTACCGATCCTGCCTCGCCTAACCACACCTGGGACGGCACCGAAGAGGATTACTACCGGCTCTTAAAGGAAGCCTATCTTAAAATTAAATCGGTAGACCCCTCAATTCAGGTGCATCTGGCCGGCCTTACTTATACCTGGGATCAGCAGCAGGGCAACCGGCAATACCTGGACCGCTTGCTGGAGGTAATTGCCAAAGACCCGGATGCCGTAAGCAACAATTTCTTTTTTGATGCCGTGAGCTACCACATTTATTACGATCCCGTCCAGATGCTGCAGATTTTGGGGGATGTTAGAAATATTCTGGAAGCCAGAGGCGTGGGCAGCAAGCCTGTTTGGGTGAACGAAACCAATGCCCCGCCCTCTGAGGATTTTATCGAGCCGCCGCTGGGGACGCCGGTATTCCGAGTAACTCTGGAGGAGCAGAGCGCCTTTGTCATTCAGGCATTTGCCCTGGCCTTAGCCGGCAGAGCAGAGCGAATTGCCTTTAACAAATTGCGTAACGAACGCGATTATTCCGGGGGGGGCGTGCCCTACGGTTTACTGCGTGGAGACAACTCGCCCCGGCCCGCTTTTGATGCGTTTCGCACGGCGAGTACCTATTTTGCGGATACACAGCGGGCCGAGTGGGTACGGGTGGGCGATATCTATATTGTTACCCTTAACCGGGGGGGCCAAACAACCACCGTACTGTGGAACCTGGGGCGGATGCCGGTTCACTATAATCTTAGCGCCATCTCTTCCCAGGCGCTGCGGGTTAATGAACAAGGGAGCATTGCCCCCATCAACGCCGCTAACGGCTACTACGGGCTGGAATTACCGGCTGCTGCCTGTACCAACGGCGATTACTGTTTTATTGGCGGGGCCCCCCAATTAATTGTAGAGGCCGGTTCGCCAACCCAACGAGCACCCCTCTTGCCGCCGCCGGCAGCACCGGCGCCGCTGCAGCCAACCGGTACACCGGCGCCAACAGCAACGCCCTCACCCATTCCTCAGCCACCAACGTTAACCCCGGTTCCGGCTCAGGTGCAGGCCACGCCGCTGCAACCACCCACAGAAATACCGGCTCCTCCCACACCGTTCAGCGAAGCGCCACCGCAAGAAGCCCCACAGGCTGCGGCATTGCCCGAGTCTCCGGCAGAAGGCCCTCCCCCGGACGGTGTGCTGCCCGACCCTGATTTTGACCCCTTTGCGCCTGATGCCGGTTTGGGCGAATCCGCATCGAGCGCTCCCACGGTTGTTCCGCCGGTAACGGTCAGCACTATTCTTCGCCCGGAGCGCCTGCTGTGGCTTTTTATTATTGGCTTGATTGTATTTACTGTGGCTTACGGCGTGCAGGTAACAATCTGGCGTCGTTTTAAGTAGCAACACTTACCCCGGCATGAGCGCTGCCGGGCCTACGGCGTTAACGGTTTGGGCAGCTAACTTTACCGCCAGTTGTGCGGCTGCTACCGGAGACAGTCCCTGCGCCAAACCGGCCAGGGTGGCCCCGCAAAACGTGTCACCGGCTCCGGTGGGGTCTACCTCGGCCACCGGATGTCCGGGGATATGAGTTTTCTGCGCCCCCTCAATAACCAGCGCTCCTTCGGCATCCATGGTGACAAACAGAAGCGCCTCCGGCCGGGTTTGCGCTTGCGATACGCTGCCAAACAAACCGGTTGCTTCATTCTCATTCATAAAAAACAAATCGGCCAGCTCAAACAGTTTTCGAACCTGTTCAGTCTCCCCATAAACCAATCGGGCGTAAGTGCCGGCCGAAATACGGAGGCGATTACGTTTTGATTGCAATCTCTGATTGCTTATTGCCTGCAAAAAATCAAGCTGGCGTCTCGCTGAACTCAGGGCAGCAATATGAATGATGGCCGCGTTTTTAATGGGGGCCGGTAGCTGCTCCGGCGCAAGCTGCAATTCGGCGCCCCATAAAGCGTTAAGCAGCGTCGCTTTTCCGCCTCCGTGATGCTTAATTTCCAGTTGAGGGAGCTGCTCAAACGATATTTCCGGCCCACTCCACCGTAAAAGTGAATCGACAGCGCTAAACTGTTCCGGTAATGGATATTGGGGTTTTGGAGCAAACAATTCTGCCTGAGTTCCGCACTTGTTAACAGCCAGGGCGGTGTACAGCCCGGCCCCGCCAACGGTGTGGGCCGTTGTTCCGTTGGTCAGGTGCAGCGCATCATTTGAGGCTGCGCCAATTACAAATATTTTCGGGTCGTTTGATAGGGTGGAATCGCTCAATGTGCTCCTCGCAAAATGGTGATTTTTACAGTATACCTGTGATTCTCGCTTTCAGAAAAATGCAGTAGGCTCCTGTTTCAATTTGCATAATTGGTAATGTTGCGGTATTCTGTTTATTGTAAATTTAGCAAAATGTCAAACTTGAGACACTGTGTTTTTATTCATTTTTCCTTGGTTAAAGGTGTCCGGTTTAAGTGCCTGGTCTGGTCTTCCATTTTTATAATTTCTCCCCATTGAGCATTCATTGCGCCTGGTCAAAGGCGTTCGGCGATGTTGTCTGCCATATGTATTAGTCGCTTTTGGAGCAATAATGGTTTGTCATCAATGTGACAACAATGCTGCGGGTGTCTGTAAATTTTGCGGCAGAGCTGTTTGCAAAGATTGCTATAGTGAAATGCCGGTAATTTTGTCGGTATACATTGGCAAGAATCAAACTCCCAAAACTATTGTTGTGGCCCATGCGCTGTGGTGCGGCGTCTGTAAACCGCAACCGGAGCCTATCCCAATGCCGGAGATTTATTGATGGGGGGGCTGTATAACCGTCTGCAAGACGAAGTTGAGGCGCGTTCCGGCGGCAGAGGTTTATCACCCGTTGATTTGTTAGATATGCCCGAGGCGCTGGCAACGGTCATCAACCAGATTGTCCGTAATAACGGCATGAAACTTGATGACATTGCCACCCTGCTTGAACAATCGTCCGGCGATGCAAAAGCGACGCTTGATGATTTGGCAGCCAAAGGCTACGTGCGAAAAACAGAGGTAAAAAACCAACTTTGGTACAAAGCCCATTTTGGACGTAAGCAAGAAAAAAAATCTTATACCGGCATCTGGTCCTTGCTGGACAGCCTGATGGAAGATGAACAAAGATAAAAAACCTATTTGTAAAATTTGGTACTGGAGAAGATACAATGTCCAAAATTATCTCTGTCCACTCATTTAGAGGCGGCACGGGAAAGTCTAATACCACGGCCAATGTTACGGCTTTGTTGGCTACGCAGGGATTGCGTGTTGGGGTCGTAGACACCGATATTCAATCACCAGGTATCCACGTCTTGTTTAATCTGGAAGAAGAAGAAATGAAGCACTCGCTCAACGACTATCTGTGGGGCAAGTGTAATGTAGAAGAGGCTGCGCACGATGTTACCTCTCACCTGGGCAAGGATATTTCCGGACAGGTTTTCCTTATCCCTTCAAGCATCAAAGCCGGTGAAATTGCCCGGGTACTGCGCGAAGGGTACGATGTGGGGTTGCTTAACGACGGTTTTCACGAATTGGTTGAAACCCTCGACCTGGATGTATTGATGATTGACACCCACCCCGGTTTGAATGAAGAAACATTGCTGTCCATTGCCATTTCTGATGCGCTAGCCATTATTATGCGCCCCGACCAACAGGACTACCAGGGGACCGGTGTTACCGTAGAAGTGGCCCGTAAGCTCAACGTGCCCCGCCTGGTAATTGTTGTAAATAAAACCCCGCAAGTCTACGATTCGGCGCAGGTTCAACAACAGGTAGAAACGCTCTATAACGCCGAAGTTGCCGCCGTCATGCCCCACTCGGACGAGATGATGGCCCTGGCCAGCGCCGACGTATTTTCAATGCGTTATCCCGACCATCCCGTTACTGCGCTGTACAAGCAGGTGGCTGCGCGGTTGATGGTATAAATTCTTACATCAGGCGGGTGGGTATCACTGTTCTTCAGGCGCGTTGAACCGTGGAAATTTGATAACAACCTGCCATTTTTAAGCGGGCTGTTTCTCGCAAAAAAGAGTAAGCATAATTTGGCGACTCTTTTATCTGGTTTCAATTTTCAGATAGATGAGTCGCTTTTGTTTGCGTCGAGAAAAATCAAAAAAATATTTGACATCTTCTGCCAGTCAGGTAAAAATTTACACAGGCTATGAATATAATTGGGTATAGTGGACTTAACCACAGCGTCTCATTCAAACAAAAAGAGTTTCCCAACCTGGCGCCGCGTGCGTATCGTATTGCCCAGGGTTTTGATTCTGCGGCGGCGCTGGTAACCCGCCGGGGAATTGTGGCCGCCGCCGCCGAAGAACGCTTCAGTGAAAAAAAGGGAACCAACGTCTTTCCGGCGGATGCTATCAACTACTGCTTACAGGCCGGTAATCTTTCTCCGCACGACATCGACTACGTGGCGCACGGCTTTTCCTACGAGCCGTTCAAATTGTCATTTGAACACAACGAGTTCTCCAAAAAACAGTTTGACCAGATATATGCCCAGGAAAATCAGCTTCGCTGTTTGCAGGAGAGTTTTCCCAACGGCAATTGGGCCGGTAAACTGGTGAGGGTACCGCATCACTTGGCCCATGCAGCCAGCGCCTACTATGTCAGCGGATTTAAAGAGTCGCTGATTTTGGTCGTCGACGGCATGGGAGAGGTACACAGCACCACCGTTGCCATTGGGCAGGGCCGCGACATTGAAATTCTCAAAACTGTCACTGCGCCCCATTCGCTGGGGATTTTGTACGGGGTTTTTACCCTGTACCTGGGCTTTTGGATGAGCTTTGACGAATACAAAGTAATGGGCCTGGCTCCCTACGGCAACCCTCATCGTTATTTTAAACAGGTAATGGATTTTATCCAGCTAAAAAATGATGGCACCTACACCGTCCCCCTCCTGTTTAGAAACAAGACCACGGAGGAAAGGGAGACGTACAGCGGTACTTTACAAATTATGAAAGAAACGTTGGGGCCCGCCCGCGAACCCGGCACAGAAATTACCCAACGCCATATGGATATTGCGGCAGCGGTGCAGGCGGCGCTTGAAGCCGGCATAATGCACATGCTGCGCGCCTTCAAACATGAAACCGGCCAACGGAACCTGTGCATGGCCGGCGGCGTGGCCTTAAACTGCACGGCCAACGGGGTCATCAAACGCAGCCGAATGTTCAAGGATATGTTTATTCAACCGGCTGCCGCCGACGACGGTGCGGCCTTGGGCGCGGCCCTGTACACCCAAAATCTACACGAACCTGCCCCCGGATTTAAGAAAATGGTGATGCCTTTTTGGGGGCCGGAATTTTCTGAAGAGGAGATTCGCCGGCTGCTCGAAAGCCGGCCGGATTGCGAATACAACCACTTTGATTTGTTTGAAAATTTGGCCGGGGAAATTACGCAGCGCATCGCCAACGGAAAAGTCGTTGCCTGGTTTCAGGGGCGCATGGAATTTGGCCCGCGAGCGTTGGGCAACCGCAGCATTCTGGCCGACCCGCGCAACCCCGGCATGCGTGACCACGTCAACCGGCTGGTAAAAAAACGGGAGGGCTTTCGGCCATTTGCGCCGGTAGTGACCAAAGAGGCAGCATCTACCTATTTTGAAATTGATGATGGCGACGACTCCCTGTATGCGTATATGTTGTGTGTTACGCGCACCAAACCGGCTTATCGGGAGCAGCTTCCGGCGGTAACACACGTCAACGGCTCGGCCCGGGTGCAGGTGGTTTCAGAGAAGGGCAACCGGCGATTTTGGCGACTGCTCAATAAATTCAAAGCAATAAGCGGATTACCGGTACTGCTGAACACCTCCTTTAATTTGCGCGGGCAGCCCATCATTTCCAGTCCTGCCATCGCGCTGGATACTTTTGTGGCGTCAGATATTGATGCCCTGGCGCTTGGTAATTTTATTGTCAGGCGAAATCGGGAAGCGTAGCAAAAAAACAGGTATCCCACTTTCATACTGTTTCAATATACGTGTTTTGACTACCACTGAAAAAAACAGGATTTTACCGCAAAGGCGCAGCGAGCGTAAAGTTTTAAAGATTTTTAAGAGAAATGCTAAAAATAGTCAGCAAACCGTTTTACGCCCCAAAATTTTTGTTCTCAAGCCCTGTTTTCTTTACGTTCTCTGCATCTTGTACGGTTAATTTTTTACCCTTTTTTCAAGGGAGTGCACATGAGCCTACGGCACACCGCAGCGAATGAACAGTGCTCTCACCTCCGCCGCAGACGCGACTCGCAAACACG
>CAYWSS010000284.1:0-7473 GCA_964460505.1 uncultured Caldilineaceae bacterium
TGTTCATTACATTAGTGTGCTGGCCTGCCTTTTCTCCGCCGCCTGCACCCTCTCTGCCTTTTCCCCTCCCCCCACCCCGCCCCCTCCCACACGGGCTGTCTTCCCCACCTATACCTCTACCCCAACCCCAGTACCAACCGCTACGCGCACCCCCACGGCCACCGTCAGCCCAACCGTTGCGGTCTTAAATAATGCCCCAACAAAAACGCCCACACTTGCCCGCGCCCCAATTTCCCGCCAAAGTGACGCATTACCAACAATAGTACCTGCCCCCACCGATACGCCGGGGCCGGGCATTGCTTGCGTGGTTATCCCGGGCACCCTGAATTTACGCGAAGGGCCGGGACAAAATTATCGGGTTATTAGCGTCCTGCCCGCAGAAAGTAACCTTTTTGCCCTCAAACAAATTGCCGGCCGGGACTGGCTGTTAGCCACTACCGCCCGGCAAGATGTGGGCTGGGTATACGCCTCGCTGCTGGATTGCCGGGATGACCTGGCCGGCCTCCCTCTGGCCCAGGATGTTTTGGGCCAGGCCCCGCCCACACCCGTTCCGGCCACGGCAACGCGCCAAAAACCAACGACCCCCACGGCCACGGCATCGGCCACCCTTACCCCCATCCCCCCCATTCCTGTGGGGCAATGGCGCGGCCAATATTTTACCAACGCCAGTTTACTGGGCGAACCGGTGGTGACCCAAACTTCGCAGGACATCGACTTCAACTGGTCGCTAAACAGCCCTGCCCCCGGTATTCCCGCCGACAACTTTTCAGCACGCTGGAGCGGCCAATTTGAATTTGGCGGAAACGGTGATTACCGTTTTTATGTAAAAGCCGATGATGGGGTGAGGCTTTACGTGGACGGCTATTTAATTATCGATGCCTGGCATACCGCCCTGCCCGTGGATTATTTTGGCGATTTTGCCGACCTGTCTCCCGGCCTGCACACCGTCACCGTAGAATATTTTGAGTCCGGCGGTTACGCCCACATTAGAGTCTGGGCCGAAGAGGGATCGTTTGGGGCCAGCCACTGGCACGGCAAATATTACAGCAACGGCAATCTTCAGGAACCGTTCAAATTTATTCGCAACGACGGCAGCATTGATTTTAACTGGAAAAATAAATCGCCTGACGACCAATTGTCCGAAGACGATTTTTCCATTCGCTGGAAGCGCCGGGTTCCGCTGGATTTTGGGGATTACAAATTTTTTGCCGAGGTTGAAGAAAATGACTGGGTGCGGGCCTCGGTGGATGGCTGGACAATCTTTGAAAAGCAGACCGGCGGTGACGAAACCGTGGAGGGGCAATTTGCCCGGCTGGGCGGTGGAGAGCACACCATTGAGGTTGAATACAAAGATCACGGCGGCAAAGCCAAAATCAAATTCTGGTGGGAACGGCAGTAACAAAAAGTTCGCCGCCCGCGACCTACATAAATCCGCCGGGGAGCAATGAAAGTAACCATTCAGCCCCCCTGTCATTCCCGCACGTATTAAGCGGGAATCCACAGACTGCACGCATAGATTCCCGCTAAAAGCATGCGGGAATGATATAATTCTGGCAGGGGGGTGAACGGTTACCAATGAAAACACTTACCAAAATTCTGATTTTAACGCCACTAATTACAATGCCTGCCGGAACGGCTTTGTTCTCACCGGCAAAGACCCAGGGACCGCTTCAACAAGTGGATGTACTGCGTATGCCCCCGGTAGACGTAGAAAGGTTAACCATGGAGGACCAGCAGCGCGCCAGCCGGGGAGAACCGGCGCGTTTTGCTCAGGCCATTCCGGTCAATGTATCGCCCTTGACGCGCGGCACCTGGGAAAAAGTGGGGGCCGATACCATGGTGTGGCGCTTGCGGATCATCTCCGCCGGGGCCCTGTCACTCAACTTTGGCTTCGAACGTTACAGCATGCCGCCGGGGGGCAATTTGCGTCTGTACACGCCAGATCAGGCCCAAATCATTGGCCCATTCACCACTAAAGACAACGCCGTACACGGCCAACTGTGGACCCCACTGCTGGAGAATGAAGAGGTCGTGCTAGAAGTAACGATACCGGCTGCCGCAGCTTCTCAACTGGATTTACTGCTGACCTCGGTCAATCACGGCTATGTTGAGTTTGGCCAGCCGTCCCTGATACAATCGGGAGCCTGCAATATTGATGTTGCCTGCCCCGTTGCCGATAATTGGCGCAATGAGATTCGATCGGTGGCCCGATACATTATTGGCGGGAATTTTCTCTGTAGTGGTTCACTAATTAACAATACAGCCCAGGATTTAGCCCCTTATTTTCTCACGGCAAACCATTGTGAATTCAATGGTGACAATATATTTGATGCCGGTGATGCGGCCTCGATGGTTTTTTATTGGAACTATGAAACCTCGATTTGCAGCGGTACACCCGACGGTAGTCTGGCTCAAACCAGCAGCGGGGCTATTTTCCGCTCTGCCAACACCGCTTCTGATTTTGCCTTGGTTGAGCTGGACAATCCCATTGATCCCGCCTTTAACGTTCACTGGGCCGGCTGGGACAACAGCGGCGCAAATACCATTAGCTCTACCACCATTCACCACCCCGGCGGTGATGAAAAACGCATCAGTGTTGACAACAATCCAACCACTATTACCTCACATTTGAGCGTGGTTATTCCCGGCGACGGCACCCACTTCCGAATTGCAGATTGGGATTTAGGCACCACCGAAGGAGGTTCATCCGGCTCCCCCCTTTTTGATCAAAATCACCGGGTGGTGGGCCAGTTGCATGGCGGCTGGGCCGCCTGTGGCAACAACCTGCCGGACTGGTTTGGGCGCTTGTTTGTCTCCTGGAACGGAGGCGGCACCCCGGCCACCCGTTTGCGGGATTGGCTTGATCCGCTCAACACGGGGGCTGCGACGCTGGACGGCAGAGATTATTATTTTAATTTCCTGCCAATTATCCTGAAAAATTAAATTAAGCGTTTGAGCAAATTGAGAAGATACCCTAACACGAATAAGAAATCAGTAAAATTCTCTTATTCGCGACATTGGCAATAAAGTTTTTATGGTTGGGCATCATCGGAGGGCAATGCCATGCGGTTTCAAAAACAAATAAACAATATTATCAAATCATTACTGCTGACTGTCGTGGTGGCTATCCCGATTTTTGGTTACAGGCTGCCGCTCAGCCAGGCCGCAGAGCCGATTCCACTCGTTTTGGAAAAAGAGACTGGACATGGCTATTTATCGGTTTCGCCGGGAGAAATGGATGCGGCTGACACATTGCCGCAGCATTGGCTCACCCCGGCCAATACCGGGGAACCAGTTCCACCGGGCTTGCAGGCGGCGTCTGTCATGACCCCTACTTGTAGCACATCCAACGTGGCTATTCCTGATGGTTCAATTTCGCCGCCCTTTACTAACACGGTTACAGATACTATGGTTGTTGTAAGTACCGAGACTATAAGTGATCTTAATGTTAGCATTAGCACCACTCATACATCTGTGGTTGACCTCAGCTTTACGTTAAAACATGTTGACACTGGAACCAGCGTAACGATTATTGATAAACCAGGCTTTGGAACTACCCCTTGTAACGGTTTTGCCGGTAACCATGATATTGATGCCATACTTGATGATGAAGCAAGCTCACCCGTAGAAAGCGCTTGTGATTTTTCTAGCACCCCAACAATTTCCGGCACATTTAGCCCTACTAACACGTTGAGTACCTTTGATGGTGAAGTATTGAGCGGTACCTGGCAAATGATTGTTTCAGACAGCGTATTTGGTGATACAGGAACCTTAATTGAGTGGTGCCTGCAATCAGACCCCGATTTTGCCATTTCCAAAACCAGGCTTACGACCAGTCCCGTTGGTGTCGGTCAAACAGTTGACTTTCAGATTGCGATGACCAACACCAGCGGCACGGCCCTGACCACAATCCCCTTAACCGACACGTTTGACAGCAACTTTTTGGCCTTCAGTTCGGCTACTTCGACGCCGGATACCGTTAATGCGAGCCAACTGCTATGGAATAATATCGGGCCGCTGGCCGTGGGGCAGAGTGTCACCCTCACGGTTCAATTCACCGCTACAAATGTTGCCGCCGGCACCACTAACACGGCCACGGCTTCAGCCATCGACCTGAACGCTATGTCCGTAGCCCAAAAGAGCGATTCAGCTACGGTGGCTGTCAACGCGGGCAGCGTGCCTGATTTTGCCATTACCAAAACGGTCATCAGCACCCATACCCTTGCTGTCAGCCAAACGCTCGATTTTCAGATTGCGGTGACCAATACCGGCAGCACGACCCTGACTACAATTTCCTTAACCGATACCTTTGACAGCAACACGTTGGCCTTCAGTTCGGCCATCTCATCGCCGGATACTGTCAATGCGGGACAGTTGCTGTGGAACGACATCGGGCCGCTGGCCGTGGGGCAGGGGGTAACTGTTACCATCCATTTTACCGTGACCGCTATCACAAACAGCATTACCAACACGGCTACCGCTTCAGCCGTTGATATTTACCCCGTCGCCGTGGCTCCAAAGAGCGCTACCGCCACCTTGAGCAGCGGGCTGTCAATTTATTTACCCATCGTCTTGAAAAATTAGCGGGGAATACTATTGAACCTTATTGCCCCCAGGCCCGGAGTTCACGCCTGGCAATAAGAGCCGGGTTATTGATATTGAAGCAGACTTCAAACTCAAGGGGTTGAGCGGCAAGATCAATGCCTGAAACCGAGCGCTCATATTCGCCAAACTGAAGCATCTGGTCTTGATCGTTATACAAGGCTCCCACAACAATTACCTCTTGTACGGGGGGGCCAACATTTCTTAGCCGTCCCTGCATACAATGCTGTCCCAATTTGTTACCTTCGGTTACATCAAAAAACTCAAACTCATGATGCACAAATTGATCAACCGGCTGGGCCTCAACACTTAATTCAAAATCGGCCACATTTTCTATATTGAAGACCGTCAGCTTGAAGGGTAACCGTTCGCCGGCAGGTATTAGCTCGCCGGGCCAGTAGTCAACTGTTGTTTTATTGCCGGACGCGGTAATAAGTTGGCCTTGCCCATCAAAAAAATTGGCCGCGAGCGCAGCCAGTCTTTGAGAGGTGCCGGTGTTGTTGATGACATCGCCGTACATTGATAGATTTTGGCTGCTATCGCTGTAGTGGGTACGGATACCGGCAAATAACCAGCCGGCAATTTCAGGCGTAGGGGCCGGTGGCAGGGGTTTCGGCGTGTCCGTAGCGGTTGGCACTATTTCGGGCGCCGGTTCTATGGTTTGGGCAAGCGCAGGAGCGGCCTCGCTGGCAGCCCCCGGCTCAATTGAAACAGCAGCTTCTTTAGACGCGGAACCAACCATCGGCGCCGGTACCAGAGGCGGGGTTGGTTCTGATAGAGAAGGCGCCGGGTTGGGGACCTCGCTTGTTTCAGGTTTGGGCGGCAGATTGGCCATCACTGTGGGGGTAAGGGTTGGAAGTTGGTATACAATGCGTCTCCCCTGAAAAGTTTCATTTTCGCCCAGACTACAGGCCAACAAGGGGAGCAGCAAAATGATTATGGGTAAAGATAGTTGACGAAATCTAATTGGTCGCAAAAAGGGCATTTTCCTCAACTGTTCAGATCCGGTATTGTTCATTTTTTAATGGGAATAGCTACTGCGCGTCCGGAGACAGGGTGATGGTCCGGTTAATGTCCACATTCCGGATGGTAGTTACGGTGCCATCGGGCCATTCTACCCGCACCTCATCGATCACTGAGGCCGAACCCAGGCCAAAATGAGCCGAAAGCTCACTTTGGGTGAGGTAGTGGGGACAAGCCAGCATATAGCGATAATAGGATTGGTTGCCAACCCGCACGCTGACCTTGCTGCCAATGCCGTTGGGGGCCAAATGAGGCGCATTGTTGGTGTCCAAAAGAACCCGCAGCCAGTGGGTTTCTGCGCCGGTCAACTCATTGCGATACACCTGCAACGCATCATTATTGGCCGTCACCACAATATCCTGGTCGCCGTCAAGATCGTAATCAAAACGAAGCAGTCCCCGCCCGTCAGCGACATGTTCAAAGCCACTATCCTGAGCCACCTCGGTAAAAGTGCCGTTACCGTTGCTTAACCACAGCTTGGATAACTCATCCGTGTAGGATAATAAATCTGCCCAGCCGTTGGTTTCTACCAAATCCAGCCAGCCGTCATGATTAAGATCAACGGCCACGGCTCCCCAGCCCCAGCCGCCGTCATCTACTCCGGCAGCTTTGGCCCCTTCTTCAAATATTTGATCGCCCTGATTGTAGTACAGTTTGTTGCCGTCACCCCGGCCCTCTTCATCGGCATCGTAAATAGCGGTGGCATACCAGTCGAGCCGGCCATCATTATTAAAATCACCCACGGTCGAGCCCATACCGCTCCACTCTTTACCCACGCCCGATGCTTGCGTGTGCCGGCTAAAGGTGCCATCGCTGTTGTTAACAAAATATTCGCTGGTGCCAAAATCGGCCACAAGCAGCAATTCCGGGTAACGATCGCCATCCATATCGGCAAAGCAGGGAGAGAATCCGCGAATGCCTTCATCAACAATGCCCGCAGCGTCGGTTACGTCGGTAAAGGTACCGTCGCCATTATTTTGAAAGAGGCGATTCCCCTGCGATTGTTTCCGCCAGCCGGTTACAAACAGATCAAGGTCTCCATCCAGATCATAATCGCCAAAGGAGGCTCCCATGCCATCTTCCATCCCGGCGCTGGTCAAATTGACTCCGGCTTCAGCCGCAACATTAGTAAAGGTGAGGTCGCCATTGTTGCGGTAGAGTCGATTTTGCCCCGGCCCCATAAAACCCAACGGGCCAAAACTGGTCACATAAATATCAAGCCGGCCATCCCCATCATAATCGCCCACGGCCGCACCGGCCCCAACGTGCAGTTCGGCCAGGCCGGCGGTTTCCGCCACATCCTGAAAGGTGCCATCGCCCTGATTGATAAACAGCGCATCAGCTTGCAGGCCCCCTCCAATGGCAAACAGATCGACCCAGCCATCGTTGTTAAAATCTCCGGCGGCGGCACCGACCATCATCATCGAGCCGTCATCCATGCGGCCAAGCGCCGTGGCGTGCTTAATATTAATGTTAGTGGCAGAGGTTTGGTTGGAAAAACTAAACGCCACCGGGCCGGCCGGCGGGGAATCCGGGGAGGGGCCTGATTGAGATACAGCTTCTGAATTTACCTGTTCAACCGACTCGGTTTGAAGACTGGGGGGCGTTACTGTAGCAAAAACAAATTCCGATTCTGCTTCTGACGCTTCCGGCGTTGCCTGATTATTACACGCAGCCAGAACCACCAGCGCTATAACCGCAACCCACATATTTTTATATTTTTTCATTGGGATTCACCATCCATTAGCAAGGTACAAAGTAACTACTTGGCACACACCTTTGTAGCCGCTATCGTAGCGTCCTTTTGCCGTTTTTACCCCCCTCAATCCCCCCCGATTCGGGGGGGAA
>CAYWSS010000285.1:0-7468 GCA_964460505.1 uncultured Caldilineaceae bacterium
TTTTCGCCATCAAAATCCTTCCATTCTGCCGTAGGTCTTGCTCTTATTTCCGGCCAGTTCAGAGCAGGACCTGCGGCGGAATGAAAGGATTATCTCTCATTTTTTGGCCTAAAGTGTAAACCTATTATTTGGATACATTGAAGCGATGCCGATTAATGACACCGGAAGAAACGGTAGAAGTTGTGGCTAACCACACCGACGGGCGCGTAATTGCCATTACCGACCACGGCACCGTCGAAGGTGCTTTTGTGGCGCAGGATTATGCCCGCCAATTTGCCCCGCACCTGGACGTAATCATTGGACAGGAGGTTTGTACCGGAGATGGTGACGTGGGGGGACTATTCCTGAAATCCATGCTGCCGGCCTGCAAAACCGCCGCTCAGGCCATTGAGGCCATCCACGCGCAGGGGGGGCTGGCCGTGGCCGTGCATCCCTTTAGCCGTTGGATTACCCTGAATTCCATGAAAGGCACCGGCACAAAAATCTTTGATCTGCCGTTTGACGCGGTAGAGATCATCAATGGCTTTCCGGCCAACATCTTTAGCAACCCCATAACGGCGCTGCTCAACCGCTACCGGGGGCAGCATTTGCCGGAATTTGGCGGCAGTGACTCGCACGTGGTCTGCACGGTGGGGCAGGGTCACACCCAATTTACCGGCACCACCGCCGCCGATTTTCGCCGCTCGGTGGAAGAAGGCGCAATTAAACCCGGTGGAGGCCTGTGGAGTCTTCCCAATATGGCCCGCATACTCTCCCTGTTAGGGAACAAGTCTAATGCACCCCAATCGATATTCCGGTTGGGGTGCATTTTTATTTAATGTAGAGTTGCCCCGGCACAAACGCATCTTCGCCGTTGGGCAGTGGCAGGCGCTCCAGAGTCTGGGCATTGTACAAGCCAAGCTGAAGGGTGTACGTGCCCGGTGGTAAATCGGCGGGCAGGGTCAGGGTGTGGCTGTCGAGGACGGGCCGGCCGGTTGGCCATTGCGAGGTGGGCTGCGGGGTGAGCCAGGTGGGGTAGGCATCGCTTTGCGTCACCCGCGCGCCATCGGAGTCGAGCAGGTGAATAAACACGGTGTAATCGGTGGGGAGCGGCTGTTTGGCCATCCAGCCCAGCACCATGAAAATTGTGTCGCCGGGATGCGGATTTTTTGGGGTGAGCCGGTAGCCGGTCAGGTTAATGGCCGGCCCAAATTGGGCCTTGACCGGGATGAGCGGTTGCCGGGTGCCGGCAGGTGGGGTGCGGGTTAAAAACCGGCCCTGCCGGTAAAAAGTGGCCAACTGAACCCACCTTCCCGGTTTAATTTCCAGCGATGGGGTGGCGGCAGACAACGGCAGGCGCTGGCTGGGGTCGCTAAAGCTGGTGCCGGTGATTCCGGCGGCAAGGCCCAGATGAAACGTGTCGGGCAAAAGTTGGGGCAGGGTTTCAGTTACCACCACCTGGCCGGCGGGCCACATTTCCGGTGGATTCCAGACTGTGGCAATCATCGGCACCTGGGTGGGGTCAAAAAGCAAGTGGCCGGTGTCGTCGTACAGCAGCGGCCATAATTTCAGGTCGGGGGGCAGGGGGCCGTTGGCCTGCCAGTACAGGCGAAACCTCACCCCGTCATCCGGGTCATCAAGCACGTCGTAGCCCAAAAATTGCAGACGGTCGTTACTGAAACTGGTGGATACCGGTACAGCGGGGGAACTGTCCGGCCGGGTGAAACTGAGAAAGGATGGCGGCAGTGACGCCGGTTTGGCCGTGTCGATTTTTCGGGCCAAAATCAGGCCGTTGCCGGCTGCCAGTAGCTGCCAGCCGTCGTTGAGCATCTCCAAAAGTTGGGTGCGGGCGTCGTTGGGATGGGTGCCGGGGATGTCGGTTACGTCTACCAGCAGGTAATTGGCCTCTTCAACGGTGGGAAAAATGTAAATTGTCCGGCGGTGGGCCAGATGCGGATGAATGGCAGCGCTGGCGGTAACGACAGCCTCATTGGGAATTTGGGCCAGCAGTTGCGGCAGTTGCCGGGCAGCCGGACTCATCCGGTAATTTTCTGTGCGGGTGGAGAAAGGCGACCAGCCGTAGGCGGCCTGGATAGCCGGCGACCAGGCTGCCAGCCACAGAGTGGCCGCAATCAGGCTCGATTGGGCCAGGGTTTGGCCGTTGATTTCGCGCACCGGTACAATCTTCATCAGGCGGCGCACGCCGTAGATGGCGGCCAGCACAAACACGGCCACCAGCGGGGCCGAATAGTGCTGCTCACCGGAATATTGGCCGGGGAAGTTGCTGAACATATTGGCAACCAGTACCGGCAGCCCCAGCAGGAGCATCTCCGGGGCCAGCAGGGGTAAAAATCCTGCCGGGGCCAGCAGCCCCACCAGATATTGCCGGCGCTGCGGCTCTTGTAAAAGTTCTTCGTAATTCACCCCGCCCTCAAATCGATTAGCCAGGTAGATGGGGCCATCGGTGCCAAAATATTGGTGGGCCAGCGGCGAAACAATCAGGAAGGTGGCAGTCAAGAACCAGGCGGTGCTGACGGTAAATAACACCAGGCCATTTGCGATTTTGGATTTCCCTGGCGCAGTACGGCCAGGACTGTGACGATTTATGATGGGGGGGGCGCTCCCCCAATATTTGGTGCAGATGAAATCAACGACCAGGTAGAGGCCGAGCATGGCGGTGAGGGTGGGCAGGGTTTCTTTGGTTAGCATGGCGATGGTGGCCCACAGCCACATCCAGCGCCACCGTTGCCGGATGGCGTACCAAAACGCAAACAGCAGCGGTGCCACCACCAACGTATCGGCGTGAAAATCGGCAATGTTGGCCGCCTGCAACTGCGGGTAGAGCAAATAGGCCAGCGCAAAGGCCAACGCTGTCCAGTTACTAATTACTGATTGCTCATTTTTAATTGTTAATTGATGCTGAGTTATCCAGAAAACGGGCAGCGCCCCAATGGCCAGAACTGCGGATTGAACAATGAGCAGCGCCCGCACGTCATCCCACAAAAAGAAGAGAAAGGAGAGAGGAACCAGAATCGGCTCAAAATGCTCGGCCGGCCGGGGCTGCTGGCGGTTGCTCCAGGTCTGTTCCATAAAACCGCCGGGGCCGAGAGCGGTGTTCCACATCGGTTGGTCAATCAGGGAAAGGTCTGCGGCGTAACTGTTGAGCGTGTTGTGCCGGTTGATAGTATACCAGGAAAAGTAAGCCGTGTAGCAGAGAATGCACAGCAGGAGCAGCAGCTTGGGTAACCTGGCCTCGGCAAGCAGTGATTTGAGCATCGGGGGCTTACCGCTCCTCGTTTGGGTCGGTTTGTTTTCTTTGCTGCGCCTCACGTTTTTGGCGCATTAATTTGGCAGAGGCTTGCAAATCTTCAAAAAATTCAGTTTCAGTAATTTCCTTCACCGACTTCTTGCGTTTCACTTCATCAATTTTGATGGTCAGCCGCTGAATTTCCTGCAGCAGGTTGTCTTCTCTTTGTTTGACCCCTTCAACCATTTTGAAAAAGGCAGACAAAAACGCGCCGGCCCTGACCTGGTGCGACTGGGTCATATCGATAATGGTGGCCTGCGTTTCTTTCATCTGGCCTTTCACAAAATCGTAATTTCCGGCGGCAATATGCCGGCACCACTCAATGGCCTCGCCAATGTAGGCATTGGAAAAACGGATACGTTCCGACATATCGCGCAGGAAAGATTGCACCAGACTGGGATACTGATCCAGCACTTTCAATACAACATCATATTTTATTTCCAGCACCGCAACCGGGCTGAGCGCCACTACCGTGCTGGAACGGGGCTGCTGGTCAATGAGCGACATTTCTCCGATGACCTGCCCCGGCCCCACCTGATTGAGCGTAATTTCCTGGCCGCCCTCACCTTCGGTCACAATCTTTACCCATCCGCTGCGAATGATATATAACGAGTCGCTGGGCGCGCCCTCCCGCATCAAGACCTCGCCTCTGCCCAGCTTGTGGGGTTGAATGTGTTTGGTGATTTCTTGCAGTACATTATCCGGGGTGCCCTTAAACAGCGCTAATTGCCGGAGATAACTTGCCGGTTTGTCATCCATATCAATTTACTCCTCGTATAAAATGTTCGTAGTCAGATACGCAGCGCAGTGGACCTTTGGTCGTCTACCGCCACTCCGCTATCGCTTCGAGGCTGACTACGAGCGAGTAATATCGCTGAAAATACCCCTTACCCCCCCACCCCCTCTCCCAATTTGGGAGAGGGGGAGTCGCGTCAGCGCCGGGGGTGAGGGGTATTTTCATTCTTGGTGGTGAGCCGTCAGGATCGTGACACTCCTCTGAAAATAAAGGGGTTAGGTTAGGTCACAGACCGACTTTGCTGGGGTTGGGAATTAGGTACTAATCAGTAAAATTCTTGTACACTGAACAAGAAAATGTTACACGGAGATACTCAGAGATTTAATTTTTTTCTCCGGGTATCTCCGTGCCTCCTCCGTGTGTCTTGTGTCCCTTCTTTGGTTCCGGCTTGGCCAGGTTAGGAGTTAGGGAAAAGCTAACCGCTTCGAGTAACTTCTGATCCTTGATTTTTATTCTCCGTTGTCATCCCAATAGAGACTGTCGCGCTCCTCCTCTGAAAATAGAATTCGTAGGATTGTTAGGTGCAAAATGCGGGCCGATTTTAGCTCAACCCAACCTACTGCGCTTCCACCTGAATCCAGTCGATTATTGCAGCCACATTTGGCTCGGTTAAACCCAGGCCGGTTGATACGCTGACTGGTCGCAGTGCATTAAGCGCTTCCTGCGCCGGCGAGGCCGGGCCAATGATGGCGTGACTGCACCGAAAACAGCCGCGCAGGTCGCCGGATGCACCGGTCGCTTGCTGAATGGCCTGCACCGCCGATTCATTTAGGGTGGCACTGGCCTCATCGGCGGCGGCAATGGCGATAATTGCATCTCCGGGGGCCGTGGTGATAAATTCAGCCAGTGCTTCGGAGGCCAACGGGTTATCAAACGTGTCGAAGGCGGCTGTTTGCAGCCCCGGCGTTTCTCCCGGCCCAACAATGGCGATGTTGTATCCCCGCGTATTGGGCGAGACATCGCGCCCGTTAACGTAGATGTGTCCCAGGCCGCCCACTTCCTCACCCGCGCTAACTACGGTGATGTCCCGCAGGGGGCCATCTGGAAAAGCCGGCAGCGGAGCTGTATTGCTGAAATTGAGCCAGACATCATTCAGACCGGGTTGAACTGCCTCCGTTGGAATATGGAATTTGTAAGGGTACTTTCCTGATTTTACCATTTGTGGAGCGGATTGCCAGTTACCCACCTGCAATGAGACCGTTTGCCCGTTGAGCGCCGCGTTTTCGAGAGGCTGCATCTGAACCGTAACCCGTTGAGCATCACCGGTGAGCGGGAGCATCAACCTGGCCGATTTGCGCTGGGCAGCTATTGGCCGGCCGGGGACGATTATTCCCCAGCCTTCGCCAAAATAGAGAGGGGCCAGCGGGTTGCCGGCGCTGAGGCGCAGGCCGGTGCCGGTGGGGGCAGGAGCTACCCGATAGATTTTGATGGCCGCGTCGTCGTGAATTTTTTCCACGGGGAAAATATCTTCAATGTAGGGCAGGGTAGCCTGCGGCGTTACGATGGCGCTGCCGGTGTTATCGGGGCGCACCACAATGTATTGAATGTTAAAAAAGCGGAGGACTTCGGCGGCGATGGTCCGGTCGGCCGGCCACTGCTCCGGTGGCAGCGATTTGCCGGTTTGCAGCGCCAGCAGCGAGTTGATAACCGGTGCCCGCGCAAAATATTGAAACTTGAATTCGGGGTTGCGGCTGGTGTTGCCCTGCAACATTTTTTTCTGGTGGGCGGTTTGGTAAAACTGCCCAAACATAAATTGAGTGGTCGGCGCGCCGGTAATGCGGAAGCCGTTGCGCCAGGCAAAGGGGATATCCAGCATCGTAAAATCGCCGGGGGCGGCGGCGATGGTCTGGTACGGGGCCGGCACCCGCATATCAGATTGGGGCAACGGCGCCGAAAGGTGCTCGAACAGAAAGAGAGCGGCGATGAGCGCCATCACCGTCACCACTAATTTTTGGCGGTCCTGTTTGCGCAGCCACACGCCAAGCCAGACCAGCCCGTAACCGGCCAGCACGCTGAAGGACAGTATCAGCATGACGCTGTAGCGGCTGGGGTAGCGATTGCCTTTAAAGAAGGGCAGCTTTTGGAATATCACAAACGGGCCGGGAATCGAGGTGACCTGGCCGTTGACCATAATGATTGGCCCCAGCGTGAGCAGGGCAAAGGCCAGCCCGGCCATCAGCCAGAAGCGTATCTGCGGGTGGCGGTAGCCGGTGATGGCGGCAATCAGGGCCAGGGCCGGCAGGGTAAGGCCCAGGTAAATGTGCTGCCCTTTATCAAAGGCGACGATGCCGGTGGTGCCAATCAATTTTCCCAGTAACGGGTGGTGCATGGTGGGGATGAAAAAGCCCAGCAGATCGGCGCTGAAGGCCCCGGCAAACCCGCTGCCCTCAACCAGAATATCCCCCTCGGCGAGCATATCGGGCAGCATGTGCGCCAAAATGGGACTGATGCCCACCAGCACAGTAAGGCCCATTACCAGCGCCGCCCAAATATGGGGCGTAATTGGGGTTTGCCGCTTCCCCTGTTTTCTGGCCGGCAGCCAATAAGCCCAGTAGAGGGCCACAAAGACCACAATAAAGGTGGCGTAGGTTATCTCGGCCCAGGTTTGCATGGTGATGAACAGGCCCGCCATCAGCGGATTTTTTAAGCGGCGGGGATTGCGCCGGGTGCGGATAATATACAGCAGGGCAAACGGTATCCAGTGGGCGCCGGCAATGTTGAACTGGCCCAGCGCTACATAGAATAGCTTGCTGCCGGCAAATGCGTAAAAACCGCCGGCCAGCGCGGCGCTCATCCAGATGAGATGCTCGGGGGCGGTAATTTTGGGGCGGGATGTGGTCAAAATGTATCGAACCAGCAGGAAGGTGCCGTATCCGCCGGCCACAAATGAAAACAGCATGTGCAGGTTGCTGGCCGCAACCACGCCAAAGCTCAACGTAAATGGCAGGGCGGTGAGCGCGTTGAGCGTCGTGAGCGTGTAAAAGGCCAGGTTGATGCCCACCGGATAAAACATGTGGTCGGATTGAAGGGGATTTTGGCCGGTGTTGAGCAAGGCATATTTTACCCACCACAGATTCCAGGCAATGGCCGGGTCATCGCCGCCGTCGCCGGGGAGGTGGGTGGTAAGCTGGCTGACGGTGGGCCATGTCAGTAGCAGGGCCAATATTAAATAGCCAACCAACGGAATTAATGCCTGACGAAGGTTTATTGACCTTTTTGGAGAACTGTTTGAAAAAGGTTGAGTCTGGCTCATAGATTATTCGGAAAATACCTGACCCGGATGAGCCGGAGTCAGGGTTTTGCTTGAAAAAATTGTGAATAGTGAATAGCCAATGGTGAATTGTTAATAAAAAAAGCAAAACTTCACAATTCATTTAATCCCTGTT
>CAYWSS010000286.1:0-7467 GCA_964460505.1 uncultured Caldilineaceae bacterium
AAATTCACCCCCTCTAACTCCCCCTCACGAGGGGGAGGACTGAACTTCCCCCCGATTTCGGGAGGATTGAGGGGGGTAAAATACGCGAATACTGCAAAATTTGGCTCTACTGATACCGCAAAATAAGGCTTGAGGCTTGTTTGCAATCTTGCGCCGTGCGCCCGGCGCCCGTTCAATTTGACAATCTTTCCCTTTTTTCTTACGATATGTAGGATAATCATTGATTTACAGAGACAAAAGCTTTATTTTAGGAGAAGCCTGATGTCCCAACCCATCCCGATTCAATCATTTAAGTTAGAGGAGAAGGGGTTAACCCATATTTTTGGCAAGCTTGAAGCCCGGTTGATGCAAGCGGTCTGGGCGCTGGATGAGCCAAACGTGCAGGGCGTTATCGATTATTTGGGAGGCAACCTCAATTACAAAACAACAATGACGGTTATGAATCGATTAGTGGACAAAGGGGTGCTCACCCGCCGAAAATCGGGCCGGACTTTTGTCTATTCGGCCTCTGCTTCACAGGAAAAATTATTGGCGGGCGTGTTTGACAAGATGGTGCGGGGAATGTTGGATGATGATTTTCGGCAGATTGCGCTGGCGCAAATGGTTGAAACGGTTGAATCGATTGACAACAAAATTCTGGATGATCTGACCCAACTCATTGCAGACAGAAAGAAAAAAAATGAGCCGGGAGCTTAACAGCACCAACCCTCACTTCTGGCTTCTGTTGGCCGCCACCGTTCTTTTGCCTGGCGTCGGGGTCGTGGCCGGCGCCACCACCGGACAGTTGTGGCTGCGCAATTTGTGACAAGCCTGCCAAAGCGGCTGGGAGCATCTGGTTGGACATCTGCCGGCCGCCGGGCAGCCGGTCATCCCGATGACGGTAATTGTGGTTATTGGGCGGGGCGGGTTAAGTTTTGCCCGAAACGTGCGGCAGTCGCAGGCAAAAACGAAACCGGCTCAAATTGCCCACTGCGTCAGCGGGCCGGATACCCCGCCCGCGATACAAAATCAGTCGCCTTTGGTAAATTTTAGCGTCACAAAACAGGGCGCTTCGGTTGCTGCGCCTCACGTCAGGTACGGCAATTCTTCCGGCAAAACCAGCACTTCAATACTGCGGGGTTGGCCCGGCACCCGTTTAAGCAATCCCTTGCCGGCCAGATTGAGAATCATTTGATGAACCGTGGGCGGCGTTACCTGAAAATATCGCTGGATATCAGCTTGAGCCGGGGGACGACCATTGATTTTGGTGTAGTTGTAGATAAAGGCCAGATATTGGCCCTGTTTGTTTGTAAAATCAGTCATAGTGGAGACCTCCTTAAAGCAGCCAGGCTTCAGTCATCAGCAGCAGGTATCCCGGCACCGCCCCACCAATTGCCGGCCAGATTGAATTAACATTTTGTAAACAGAAAGAACACTTCTTTAAGCGCTAATGAGCGATTCCCTTCAGCAGACTCTTGGTTTATATATCCACATCCCGTGGTGCCACAGCCGTTGTATTTACTGCGATTTCAACACTTACATTGACAGCGGAGCCGGTCTGCGGGCATCATACCACACCGCGCTGCTGAGAGAAATTCGGGAAGACGGTATGGCATTGGGGCATCCTCCGTTGAGCACCATCTTCTTTGGCGGCGGCACGCCCACCACCCTTGCAGCAGAGCAACTGGCAGAGCTGGTTGAGGCAGTCAGAACCAACTTTACCCTTCACCCCCAGGCAGAAATCACCACCGAGGCCAATCCCGGCACCCTCTCTGCGGGCTATCTGCGGGAGCTGAGGCAAGGGGGAATCAACCGGCTCTCGCTGGGCGTGCAGAGCTTTGCCGACGAGGAACTGGCTTTTTTGAGCCGGTTGCACAATGCAGCCACCGCCCGGCAGGCTGTATCAATGGCCCGGACTGCCGGATTCGATAACCTCAGTCTCGATTTAATCTTCAATTTGCCGCAGCAAACGCCGGCCCAGTGGCAATTTAATCTGGATGAAGCGCTCAGGCTGGAGCCGGATCATTTCTCCATTTACGCTCTCATCATTGAGCCGGGCACCCCCCTGCACCGGCAGGTGACGCAGGGCCTTGTGCCCCACCCCAACAACGATGTGGCCGCCGATATGTACGCCGCCACCATCGACACCCTGGCTGAGGCCGGATACAGCCACTACGAAATTTCCAATTGGGCCAGATTCGGCGGAGAAGCCGATTGGCAAACACCGCGACTGGCTTCGGCGCACAATCTCATTTACTGGCGAAATCAGCCATATTTGGGCGTGGGTGCGGGGGCATTCGGCACGGTTAACGGGCAGCGCTGGGCTAACGTAAAACGGCCGCAAAGCTACATTGAGCGGGTTCAATCCGGCAGTGGCCTGGGCCTGGCCCGCGATGAAAAGACGGGTGAGGAAATCGAGCGGGCAACGGCCATCACCGAGCATATGATGCTGGGGCTGCGGCTGGTCCGCGAGGGAATCGACGCCGCAGAATTTGAGCAGCGATTTGGCGTATCGCTGCGGGAACGATTTGCCGGGGCCATTGACCACGGTCTCAAGCGTCACCTGCTTGAGTGGGTCAAGACTTCCGCCGGGGAATGTCTGCGTTTGACAGGGCAGGGAAAATTTCTGGCCAATCAAGTGGTTTTGCAATTTATGGATTTGCAGGATTAATTGGCGGGGGAGAACCGGTTGGAAGGGCACTGAAGCCAAAGTCGGCCACGCCATCGCCGTAGAACACGCAGGCGCGGGCTTCGGAGGCGATGCCGCAAGATTGGAGGTTCAGGCAGTTTACACGGATTGACACGATACCCCGGCAAAATTATACTTCAGGATAACGATGTCACAGCTATTGGAAAGGTGGTAAAAAATGAGACAAGCAAACATTGACATCCCGGCTTACAAAATTGCCGGCTTTTGTCTTCGACATCATATCCGGGAACCGGCATTGTTTGGCTCGGTCTTGCAGTTGTAGTTGCAGTTGTAGGTTGGGTTGACGACAGGAAACCCAACCCCCCGGCATTGTAATTGTTGGGTCTCATCCTTTGACCCAACCTGCTTGCTACTGGCTAAGTGGTTATCGGCGGCACAGTTTCCAAAACGGAAATTGCTGCTACGCCACCAGAATCGGCGCGTCGGCGGGCATAGCCACCAGATCGTACTCCATTGCGCCGGAGACCAGCACCGGCACCATAGCCCCTACGGGCAGCTCTTTTTCCACCACCACGTAACCGTCAATTTCCGGGGCATCGCGGTAGCTGCGAGTAACGCTTACCCCGTCGCCCACACCGTCAACCAGCACCTCCAGCCGCTGCCCGACCATTTGCTGGTTGCGCCGCAGCGAAATCGGCTGCTGAAAGGCCATCAACCGTTCCCAGCGCGCCTGCTGCGTTTCCTCATCAATTTGATCCGGCAGATCAAACGAGAGCGTGCCCGGCTCCGGCGAAAAGGTGAAGGCTCCGGCCCGGTCAAACTCCACCGCTTCCATAAAATCGAGCAGTCCCTGAAATTCGGCTTCAGTTTCGCCGGGGTAGCCGACAATAAACGTCGTGCGTAATACAGCATTGGGCATCGTTTGGCGGTAATATTCAATCCAGCGCAGCAGCTTGTCTACGTTGTGCGGGCGGCGCATCCGTTTGAGGGTGTCGGGGTGGCCGTGCTGTAGCGGCATATCAATGTAGGGGATAATTTGGGGATGGGCAGCCATAACATCCACCAGCCTGTTGTTGGCGTGGCCGGGGTAAGCGTACATCAAGCGCCACCACTTGATTTCCGGCGCAGCGGCAACCATCTCCTCCAGCAGCGTGGGCAATCCATCCTGCTCGCCCCAATCCCGACCGTAGGCGGTAGTATCCTGGGCAATGATTATCACTTCCCGCACGCCCGCCGCCTGCAATTGCTGCGCCTCGGAAATGAGATGTTGGCGGGGGCGGCTGCGGTTTAGACCCTTAAAGCTGGGGATGGTGCAGAAGGCGCACGGCGCGGAGCAGCCGTCGCTGATTTTCAGGTAGGCGCTGGCCCGGCCCACATCAACCTGCTGCCGGTTGAGGGAAATGGTTTCCGGCACCACATCGCCGGTTTCCGGCAGGTGGTACAACGGGCCGGGCCGTTTATTGGCCCGCAGTTTCTGAATAAAAGGCACAATATCGGCCCAGGCGCGGGTACCGATTAAGCCGTCCAGGCCGCGCACCTCGCGGGTTACGTCGCGGCCAAATCGCTGGGTCAGACAGCCGGCGGCAATGAGCAACTGGTTTCTGCGCTTCATCGCGGCTAACTCCTGCAACGCTTCAATTGACTCATCTTTGGCCGCTTGCAAAAAGCCACAAGTGTTCACAATCATCACATCGGCCCGGCGGGGGTCGTCGGTGCCGTTAAAGTTGGCTTGCAGCAACATCTCGCTGATGCCTTCGCTGTCAACGGTGTTTTTGGGGCAGCCCATCGTCAGCAGAAAAAATGTCGGTTCTTTTCGTTTTTTTCGTCGTTGCGCCATGTTCTATCTCAATACGGGAGTAGGCAGTAAGAAGTAAGGGGTTTCCCCTACTCCCTACTTCTTACTTCTCCGGTTTAGGGGTACAGGTGCAAACTTAAGTAAAAATACAAAACCGGGCCTCTGCCCGGCGTTGGGTAAGGGGGGAGCATACCATAAAATTAATATTTGACAATTTTCAAATCGCGGCGGCTCTGTTAGAATTCGGGAGAATAGTGAATTTTGTACTTACTTTGATTGGAGTCGGACAGTCTCCGGGGGGACGCGACAATGAAAATGTAACCTACCCCCACCCGTCGCTACCGCGACTCCCTCCCCCGACATCGGGGAAGGGTTGGGGAGGGGGTTATTTTCAGGAGAAACCCATGCTTACAACAAATCTTCCCCGCACACCGGTGGCCCATTTACCCACCCCGCTCGAACCGATGCCGCGTCTTTCAACGGCGCTCGGTGGCCCGGAATTGTGGATTAAACGGGACGACCAGACCGGGCTGGCCGGCGGCGGCAACAAAACCCGCAAGCTGGAATATCTGGCAGCCGATGCCCAGGCCAAAGGCGCCAAAACGTTGATTACCGGCGGGGCGGCGCAATCGAACCATTGCCGGCAAACAGCGGCAGCGGCAGCGCGAACCGGATTACGCGCTGTGCTGGTGCTGGGGGGTCAGCCGCAGCAACTCACCGGCAATGTTTTGCTCGACCGGCTGCTGGGGGCCGAGTTGGTTTGGACCGGAGACGGCAACCGCGACGCCACCATGCAAAGCACCTTTAAACGCGAGCAGGCCGCCGGGAACAAGCCGTATCTCATCCCCTACGGCGGCAGCAATGCTATTGGCGCTGCCGGATACACCGCCGCCGCAGAAGAATTGGCGGCGCAGATAGAAACGCTGGAATTACCCCATTTTGACCGGATTGTGTTTGCCTCCAGTTCGGGCGGCACGCACGCCGGGCTGGCGGTGGGAGCGAGGGCGCTCAACCTGCCCGGTCAGGTGTTGGGCATCAGCATCGACAAGCCGCTGGTGGAATTGACGGATAACATTGTGGCCCGGCTGGCCACAGCCACCGCCGCTCTGCTGGAATTGAACCACACTTTCAACGCAGCGGATATTCACGCCAACGCCGATTATCTGGGCGGCGGCTACGGAGTTATGGCCGAGCCGGAAACGGAGGCCATCCACCTGTTTGCCAAAACCGAGGGCGTTCTGATCGATCCGGTCTACACCGGGCGCGCCGCAGCCGGGTTAATTGACCTGATTCGCAAAGGGGACATCGGCAAAAATGAGCGGGTGCTGTTCTGGCACACGGGCGGCACTCCGGCCCTGTTCGCCCCGCAATATACGGCGCTTTTGGCGCAATTGTAGCCGGGCGCAGGTGGCCGGGGGGTGCAGATGGCTGCGGTTGCTGCCCGCGGCGAGATCAGTCACTTGCCAGGGTTATGTCAAAACCTGACAGGGTTGGCTTTGAAATTGAAATTGCTGCAAAATTGGCAGAGCCTGTTTGCTCATTTTTGCAGCCTGGGTATCATTTCTGCCTGGGGATTTTACGAGATTCAGTAGATTAAAATTTTGCTTGGATTGTAGGTTAAATTGTTAGTTTGTTCTACAATTTGGATCTGCTGAGATTTGTCATTGCGATTTGTCACAACAGGGAAGGATATGCTGCGCCCATCACTTAACAGGCGATGGCCTGTTTTGTTTGCCGGTTGGCTGATTTTTTTTGTTGCCGGATGCTCAACCGGCTCAATTTCATCAAACCTTACCCCGGCATCCACGCCAATTGTGGGTGCAACAGCTACCTCGCGCCCGCCCACATCCACGCCCACGCCTTCACCCACCAACACCTCCACCCCCACAGCCACCATTACCCCCACAGCCACCAATACCCCCACTCCGACCAATACCCCGCCGCCCACCCCAACCCCGACGCCCACCCTTGATCTGATGTCGTGCAATTTGGCCGGCTGCGGAGACAAGGCCAAACCGCTGCCCACGCTGGAATACGATTACAACCTGCTGCTTAACCACGAAACACCTTTGCGCCGCAACTGCGCGGATTGCCCGGAGAATGAACTTTTGTCCGAAGATCAGTTGGATTCTCTGGTTGGCGCTGACCCGGATACAATTCTGCGGCTTCGGCAAGTGGCGCTATCACAGGAGCCGTACCAGATTGCCCCCGGCATTGTGTACATTACCTCAGATGCCGCGCATCACGTCATCATCGATCTGGAAGAATCCGGGTACAGGCTGCGTAACATCGTACCCCACATTCCAGATGAGGAAACCCGCGAAACCATTCGCATCACCCCGTCGTATTGTCTCACGCCGGATTCGTTGGTTGTTACCACGGCTGATTTTCACGGGCTGGTCGGCTCGAACAAAACCGAGACGGGCCGGGAGTTATTCTTCCATCTAGGGCGGGCCGCGTTGTTCGAAAAGGACGGCAGTTTTGATATCGACGTGATTACCGAGCACGCCGACTTTGCAAAAACATCGGTCTCGTGGGGCGGGGGGCCGCTCTTTATTTGGGATGGAGAATACAACTACAATCCCAAGGATGAGTGGTTTGACGAGGAGAGCCTGGAATATTACACCACCAATCGCTGGGCCAAGCTGAGCGCCGCTATTTCCAAAGACCGCAAATATCTGTTTATTACCGTTTCCTACGATCTCACCCTGAAAGAACATGCCGAAAATATCATTGATATGGGCCAAAAATGGGGCATCTCCATAGACCGGGGGCTGCGTTTTGACAGCACGGAAAGCACTTATCTGGCTATTCGGATGGGAGACTTTATGATGCCCATTCTCAATATCGAGGAGCCGCTCATTGTCAACTGTTTTGCAGTTGAGCGGGCGGGAGCCGGCAAACAGTAAATTTCTGGAGCGGGGCTGATTGACACATTTAATGTTTGGACACAGATGAACACAGATTCCACATATTATGTCAAAAAAACGGCATCGTTTCATTCAGCCAAAAATGGCGTAAAAGATCGGTTTACACTTTTGGC
>CAYWSS010000287.1:0-7467 GCA_964460505.1 uncultured Caldilineaceae bacterium
GTGGATTCCCGCTTAATACGTGCGGGAATGACAGGGGGGCTGAATGGTTACCTACTAACTTGTGGCGCGTAACCGTTCACCCCCCTCCAACCTCAACCACAGGGAGTGCGGTCGCCCTCACGAGGGGGGCGGGGGGCGAGGGGTATTTACAGAGGTGCCCGCTCGTAGTCAGCCTCAAAGCGATAGCGGAGTGGCGTTAAACGACCAAAGGCCCACTGCGTTGCGTATCTGCCTACAAACATTTTATACGAGGAGATAAGAATGGATAAATTTCAAGCTGCCCCACCCAATGGCGATATCCTGATTGTAGACGATACATTACCCAATCTGCGAATTTTATCCGGCATACTAACCGAACACGGGTATGAAGTGCGGGGTGTGCCCGATGGCGCCACGGCGCTGCTGGTGGCCACATCAAAACCTCCTGACCTGATCTTGCTTGACATCAATATGCCTAAGATGAATGGCTACGAAGTGTGCCGCTGCCTTAAGCAAGAACCCCAAACCCGTGATATTCCGGTTATATTTATCAGCGCTCTCAGTGAATTGGCGGACAAAATCAAAGGTTTTTCTGTGGGAGGGGTAGATTACATCACCAAGCCGTTTCAGGTGGAAGAGGTTTTGGCGCGGGTGCAAACGCATTTAACCTTGCGTTACCAACAACAGCAACTGGAACAGGAGATTAGCCAACGCAAACAAGCGGAAGAGGCCTTGCAAAAGGTAAATGACGAACTGGAACAACGGGTAGAGTCCCGCACCGCCGAAATCCGTCGTCGCAATCGTGAATTAACGCTGCTCAACCAGGTTATTGCGGCTTCTGCCACGCCACCAAACGCAGGGCCGGAATCCATCCTGAAATTAACCTGCCGTGAACTGGCCCTGGCCTTTGAAATATCCCATACGGTTGCTTTTTTGCTAAACGAAGAAAAGAGAGCGGTCATAGCCGTAGCCGAGTACCAAACCGAGGACCGGCTATCGATTCTGAACAGGGCCTTTTCTATCAAAAGTAACCCCGTTGCCCAATATTTGCTCACCCACCGGTCACCGCTGGTTGCCGGCAAAATCCTAAGTGATCCCCGTCTTGTCTCTGCCCGCGATGCGCTGCAACAGTACGGCACGGTTTCGTTATTGGTAATTCCGCTCATCATCGAAGAAGAAGTGGTGGGTGCTCTGGTTTTGTCCGCCGCCAAACCGCGCCCCTTTTCCCCTGCGGATGTGAGCCTGGCCCAAAGCGTGGCCCGGCAGGTGACCGGAGCCATGGCCCGTATTCGGCTGGACGAAGAGCGCCAACAACTGGAGACCCAATATCATCAAGCCCAAAAGATGGAAGCGGTTGGTTTGTTGGCCGGGGGTATTGCCCATGATTTTAATAACCTGCTAACGGTCATAATCGGCTATGCAGAGGCGGTGTTGACCCGTTTACCGCCGTATGACCCGTTGCAGGAAAAGGTAGACAGGATACGGCAAGCCGGCCAGCGTGCGGCCAGGTTGACCCGCCAACTGCTGATTTTTAGCCGTAAAGATATCGTCGAACCACAAGTACTCGATCTTAGCAGCGTCGTCATCGAGATGGAAAAAATGCTGCGACGTATCATTGGCGAAGATGTTCGCATGGAGACCCACCTGTCAACGGATTTGGGGTTGGTCAAAATCGATCCGTCACAGATGGAGCAGGTTATTGTCAATCTGGCCGTTAACGCCCGCGATGCCATGCCCAATGGGGGCAAGCTGGTCATTGAACTGACCAATGCGCTGTTGGATAAAGACTTTGTTGAGAACCATTTTGAGGCAGAGGCTGGAGAATATGTATTGCTAACCGTCAGCGATACCGGTTGCGGTATGAGCAATAAAGTAAAAGCCCGCATATTTGAACCTTTCTTTACCACCAAAGCCATGGGCAAAGGAACCGGTTTGGGGTTGGCCACTGTCTTTGGCATTGTCAAGCAGGCCGGCGGCACAATCTGGGTCTACAGCGAGGAAGAGATTGGCACCACGTTCAAGATTTATCTGCCCCTGGCAAAAGAAACAACGGTGAGCCGTTCGCGTCAGGAAACTGAAGAAGTCTTGCCCTCCGGCAGTGAGACCATTCTGCTGGTAGAAGACAATGCCAACGTACGCGAACTGATCCGGTACACCCTGGAGGGGTTAGGCTATGCCCTGCTGGAGGCGGAGAATGCCTCCGAAGCATTGCAGGGGTTTGAGGCGTACCCCGACCACATCCACTTGCTGATAACCGATGTGATTATGCCCGGTATGAGTGGAAAGGAGTTGGCCGGCCAACTGGTAGAGAGGCAACCCAACTTGATTGTGCTGTTCATATCCGGTTACACCGGCCAGGTAATTGCCCAACAAGGGGTGTTGGAGCCGGGCGTGGAATTTTTGCAAAAGCCCTTCAGCCCAGCCACTCTGGCGCAAAAAGTGAGAGATGTATTGGATGGTTGAATTGTCCTGGAACCTTATCCCGAATATCATGTAAAATCCGGATAGAGTTTTACTCTACAGTCGGGGCAAATGCCGTGGCTAAATTCTGCCTCTGAGTGGTCTCGAACATAGATGGTTACGTCTTGCCAATAGCCTTCATCATTACGAATTTTCTTGCAGTTGGCACAAACAGGCAACATTCCTGACAGGAGCTTGACTTTGGCCAGGGTCTCTTGTAGCTCCGCGTTGTGCGCTTCAAGCACTTTACGCAGGTTGCGGTTAGTAATATGGGTGGTCACGCGGGCTAAAACCTCCTCTTGTTGAAAGGGCTTGGTGATGTAATCAACGCCGCCGGCTTTAAAACCTTTGATTTTGTCTTCAGTCTCCGAGAGAGCGGTTATAAAGATGACCGGGATGTCCCGGGTGGTTTCGTTGTCTTTTAAGCGGCGACAGGTTTCAAAACCATCCAGACCCGGCATCATCACATCCAGCAGAATCAGATCAGGCTGAACATGCGCCGTTTGGTACAGGGCGCGTTCGCCGCTTTCGGCAATCAATATTTTGAAGCCGGCTTCATTCAGGTAATCAATCAGAATATTTAAATTAGTGGGGTTGTCATCAACAATCAAAATTGTTGCTTTTTCACTGTTTCCAGAACTCATTCCTCACCCTCCAGATATTGCCTGATAAGTTTTTCTGTCTCATCCATCTTCATTGCCTTTACCAGTGGCTTAAATTGGGTGATAAAAGGGGTAAATTGTAACCCCAAGGCTTCAATCTCTTTCATTTGTTCTCTGATGCCGATAATATCGCCGACTACGGTCATTTCTAAAAGCGCAGCCAGTTCTTCCTGTGGCGGGGAAATAAGCGGTGTTTGTGCCGGATCGATTGAGGCCGGTTGTGTTTTATCTTGATCTGCATAAATCCATTTTAATTGAAGATTAACTTGAAGTTTTTCCAAAAGCTCATCCAGTTCAAACGGCTTGGCTATAAAATCATCACACCCGGCGGCCAGACTCTGTTCCCGGGTTTGGCCGTAGACGCTGGCAGAAATGGCTACGATGACGACATCTTTCAATTCTGCTTTCCGGCGCAGGCGTCTGGTGGCTTCAAAGCCATCCATTTCCGGCATGACCAGATCCATAAAGATGAGATCGGGCTGAAATTCCGTGGCTTTAGCCAGGGCATCATGTCCATCAACGGCTTCCATTGTCTCAAACCCAAGCGGGGCCAGGAGGTCTTTTAAGACCCGGCGATTGTCACCCCTGTCATCGGCAATTAAGATTTTGTGTTTATTGCCACTGAAGCTGATAATGGTTCGCCCCCCGACTTGAAGCGGGGTATCCGGCCAGGCCACTGTGGGTAGTTTAAGGTCAAACCAAAATCTGCTCCCTTGCCCCGCCACGCTTTCTACGTGTAGTTCACTCCCCATCATCCTGACCAATTTTCGGCTAATGGCCAGGCCCAAACCTGTGCCCTGAGGCCGAGTCCACCTGTCATCACCTGCCTGGTGAAACGGTAAAAAGATGTTAGCCTGTTTGTCAGGAGAAATACCAATGCCTGTGTCTTCAACCTCAAAACGGAAAATTTTATAAAAAGTGGAGTGGGGTGAGTTGGAAACCCACTCACTAACCCTTAAGGTTACGCTTCCCTTTTTTGTAAATTTAACGGCATTGCCAAGTAAATTTAACAAAATTTGGCGGAGCCGGGTTTTATCGGCCTCAATCCCGGCCGGTAAAGTTGGTGGGGTCTGGTAATCAAAACGAAGCCCCTTTTGTCTGGCTTGCATTCCGGCAATCCCGGCAATTCTTTTTAGAAACTGCGGAAATTGAAATTCGATCGGGGTCAGTTCCATTTTGCCCGCTTCAATTTTGGAGAGGTCTAAAACATCGTTGATCAGCGTCAACAAATGTTTGCCGCTGCGATGGATGAGGTCAATTGCGTCACGCTGCCTGGCAGTTAAACTTTTGTCCCGATTGAGAATTTGGGCATAGCCCAAAACACCATTGAGGGGGGTGCGTAGTTCGTGGCTCATATTGGCCAGAAACATAGTTTTGGCCTGGTTCGCAGCCTCGGCTGCGTGTTGCGCTTTCAGGGCAGCTTCTTTGGCTTTTTGCAAATCCCTGGTGTGCTCGGCAATCTTCTGTTCCATATGCTTGCGTTCGGTGATGTCTCGCCAGCTAGACCTGCTGTGAAGAATCCGGCCGGTTTCATCACGAACCGCAGACACGTTTAAGCTAACATCGAGCCGGGTTCCATCTTTTCTTTTCAGTTGCAGTTCGGCATCATGCACCTGGCCGGTTTTAATGAAAGAAGGAAATACTTTGTTCTTTACCTCATCCAGGCAATCAGGATGATACACGTCAAATATCGAACGCTCGATAATTTCTTCTTTGGTGTAGCCCAATTCATCAGCCAGCCTCTGATTGCATTGGAGAATGCGCGCTGTTGCTGCCTCAACCGAAACGTACATATCAGGCGCGTTGTCGTAAAGGTCGGCGTATTGGGCTTCTGATTCACGCAGCGCTGCCTCGACCTGCCTGCGCTTGGTGATGTCGTTGAATGTGGCGTAAACCTGGTACGGCTTATCTTCTCCTGCTCTAAATTGTGGGACGGCATTAACGATTATCCAATGATATTGTTCTTCTGCCGGATTGTAAACCCCCATAAGAACATCTTTTACCGGTTTGCCTGTTTTTAAGGCGGCCATTGCCGGGTGGGTTTCTCCCGGGAAGTCTGAGCCATCTTCATGAACCGCCTTCCAACGGGGATCAATGGAGGTTCGACCTTGCATTTGGTCCAGGGTTAGCCCCAGAATGCGTTCTGCCGCAGAATTAGCCGAGATTATCTTGCCGCTTGCATCTTGATAAACCACCCCCTGGATCATGGTTTCAAATAAGGTGCGGTATTTTTCCTCGCTTTCCCGCAGCGCTTCCTCGGTCCGTATCCGTTCGGTGATGTCTTGAAACGTGGCCACCATCCTGCCGGGGGAGGTTTGGAACGCGTAAACCGCATAAGCTCCGCTGATTTCGTTTTCCTCATAGATGATTCGATCGGTTTGCCAGGGTTCGCCTATTGAGGCTGCCAGACGGTATCGCTCAGGCATCTCCATCGGGGCGGAAGCAGGAAAAGCTTCTTCAATAGTCTTGCCCACGAACTGATTGTTGGCAACGCCCAAAATCCGGTCAGCAGCCGGGTTGGCCCCGGTAAATACCAGCCTGTCATCAGATTCCAGTTGGTACATGTGCATTCCCATCGGGATATTCTCAACGATATTTCGGAACTTTTCCTCACTCTCCCGCAGCGCTTCCTCGGCCCGCGCCCGTTCGATTTCTGCCGAAACACGGTCAACGAAAATCTGGAACATAACATTTATTTTTTCCTGGTGGGCAATAGGTTTACTATCTAATAGAACCATGATTCCCAAAGGTCGACCGGTACTATCAAAGATGGGGCTGCCAATGTATCCCTCAATACCCATCTCGACCAGCAGGTAATCTTTTGGAAACTGCTCCCGGACTCCCGAAGGATAGCAGCAAAGGGTTTGCCCCATAACATTCTCGCAGGGCGTATCTGCCAGACCGTATGTAAATGGCTCCAGGATTTGCCCCTTACCGAATCCGCCCAGAACCTTTACTTCATCATTATTTCCCGCCAGCTCTCCAATAAAGGCATAGTCCACCTCAAAAGTTATGGCCAGGTGGCGAGATACTTTGTTGAAAAATTCTCTGCCAAAAACTGCGGAAAATGTCGTTGTTAATGAATGCAAGGATTTCTCTATCTGCTTGCGCTCGATGATTTCCTGTTGAAGCTGATCATTGGTCTTGGTCAGCTCATCGGTGCGCTCTTTTACCAACTCCTCAAGACGGTTGCGGTATTTCCGCAACTCCGCCTCTTGTTTTTTCCGCCGGGTGATATCCTCTCCTGAAGCCAACGTGCCAATGATATTGCCGGTCTTATCTTTCAACACCGTGTTGTGCCAGGCAATAATTCTTTCCTCACCAGATTTTGTCAGCACCGGATTTTCATAGTACTCGACCGGCTCAATCTCCCCGGCCATCAATTGCCGAAAAACATCCCGCACGCTCTTCCTGAGTTCTGCCGGTAAGCAAGTGTCGAACCAACTCCGGCCAACAAGCTCCGCCTCCTCATACCCCAGAATGGCGCACCCCTTTTTGTTTATTAACGTGATCTCTCCCTTATTGTTCAAGGCGACCAGCACCACTTCAACTATTTCGAGGTATTGTTGTGCCCTGTCCCGTTCCCTGCGCAATTCCTCTTCAGCCTGTTTGCGCCGTTGTATCTGGCTATTCAAATCAGTAATTTTTTCCTCAATCGCGTCACGCATATGAGCAAAACTTTTTGCCAGACGGCCGATCTCGTCGGTGCGGGAGGCATCTATCGGTTGCTTTAAATTACCGGCTGCAATAATTTCAACATCTTGCATTAATTTCTGAACAGGATGAGAAACATTGTTGTTAATGATAATTGCCAGGGTCATCACAATAAACAGCAGAAGCAGGGTTATTTTGATGATCAGGGAAGTGATGTTGCTGTTGATCTGTTGGTTCAGAAATTTGTCGGTTAGATAGACTTCTACTGCGCCAAGCTCCTCATCTCCCCTGATGATTGGTAATGTTTGGTGAATATACGCCTCGATGATGTCTGACTCCGTAACATCTCTCAGTTGCCAGGTTTCATCTCGAACTCGCCCCAAAATGAGCGCGTCATCAAGCGAACTTCTAATTAGCACCGCATAAACGTTTTTATCCTCCATTTCTGATCGGACAAAAAGCGCCATACCCTCTTTGTTTACTGTCCAAAGAGAAGGTATCAATGTATTGGCTAGCCGTTCAGTGATTATGGACAGCGATTGATTGAGATTGCTTTCTGTTTTTGATTTAGTTTGCCATAACTCAAAGGCGCCAAAAACCAAAAACGTTATAGAAACAACCAGAACAATTATCACATTAACTTTTATGCTCAATGAACGTTTCATTGCTGTTCCCGGTACCTTTCAAGCAAACCCTCTTCTTTCATTTCTTT
>CAYWSS010000288.1:0-7416 GCA_964460505.1 uncultured Caldilineaceae bacterium
CATAATTTACCATTTACAATTTTATTCAGCCTGTGAGTAAAATCCGCCCCGATTGTCCTCAAGTTACCTTGATTATAAACTTGATGCGTATGGAGTTGGAGGGGGGTGAACGATTACCATACGCCAATCATCGGCTTATGACAGAAATATTACCGGCCACATCCCCCAAAGCAATAAAGCTGGCCCGGCGCTTGCTGCGCGGGGGCGAGGTGGTGGCTTTTCCTACCGACACCGTGTACGGCTTGGGAGCCAACGCCTTTGAGCGTATTGCCGTGCGAGAAATCTTTCGGGTAAAGGCGCGGTCCACCGCAAAAGCCGTGCCGGTATTTATCACCCAAATTGATGATCTCAACCAGGTGGCTCGCCGCGTGCCCAACGAGGCCTGGCCTTTTTTGCAACGCTTCTGGCCGGGGGCGCTTACCGTAGTGCTGCCCAAAACCGCCGCCCTGCCGGAGGATGTTACCGCCGGGCAGGATACCGTGGCCGTGCGCCTGCCGGATCATCCGGTCTGTTACAAGTTGGTGATTCAGGTGGGCCGCCCCTTGGCAGTAACCAGCGCCAACCTGTCGGGCCAACCGTCGCCCACCACCGCGCAGGAAGTCGCCGCGCAGTTGGGGGGCCGGCTGCCGCTGATTCTGGATGGTGGCCCGACGGTTACGCCCCATCCCTCCAGCATCGTCGATTTGAGCATCAACCCGCCCCGCCTCCTCCGCGAAGGAGATTTGAAACTGGACACGCTGCGGGCGCATCTGCCGGGTTTACAAAGAATGAAGGATGAAGGATGAAAGAATTGCGTATTGCGTTCTCCCCCCGGAGGCAGCCCGCCTGATGCCCCCACTCACCATTGGCATTGATGCCAGCCGTGCGGCCCGGGCGCGACGCACCGGCACCGAAACCTACGCGCTGGAGTTGATTAATGCCCTGCCCCGGTTTATCGGCCCGAATCAGATATTGCGGCTCTACACGCCGTACCTGCCGCAGCACAAAAACTGGCCCGATGCACCGCAGGTGGAAACACGGGTGATCCCCTGGCCCCGGTTGTGGACACACATGCGGCTGGCGGTGGAGTTGGTTCAGCACCCGCCGGATGTGCTGTTTGTGCCGGCTCACGTGCTGCCGCTTACCTGTCCCGTACCGGCGGTGGTTACTGTACACGATCTGGGGTATCACCACTACCCGCAGGCGCATCGCCCGCTGGATCGCCGTTACCTGAAATGGAGTACCCGTCGCCACACGCATGTGGCCCGCCACATCATCGCCGATTCGCAAGCCACCAAGGATGACCTGGTCAACCTTTACGGGGCCGATGCCAACCGCATCAGTGTGGTTTATCTGGGGCGGAATGAAAGCCTGTCGCCGGTAACAAATGGTGATATACTGGCGCAGACAAAAACCCACTACGGCATCGCCGGTGACTACCTGCTCTATTTAGGCACGCTGCATCCACGCAAAAATCTGGTGCGGCTGGTAGAGGCGTTTCACGCGGCCATTCCATCTTTGCCTCCCGGCCAGCAACCCATCAAACTGGTGATTGCCGGGCAAAAGGGGTGGCTGTACGATGAAATCTTTGCCCGCGTGAAATCGCTGGGGCTGACAGAGCGCGTCATCTTTACCGGCTACGTGCCGGATGCAGACAAGCCGGCCTTGCTTTCCGGGGCGCTGGCTTACGTGTTTCCATCCCTCTTTGAGGGTTTTGGCCTGCCGGTGCTGGAAGCGATGGCCTGCGGTACGCCGGTACTGACCAGCAACATTTCGTCACTGCCGGAAGTGGCCGGCAATGCGGCGCTGCTGGTCAACCCGCACGATACGGCAGAAATCAGTTGCGGGCTGGTGGAATTGGCCGGCAATGCTGACTTACGTCACCGGCTTGTTGAACGCGGCTTCCGGCAAATTACGAAATTTTCGTGGGATACGACTGCCACAGAAATATTGGAAATTTTAAAAAGGAGCATGGGGTAGGAACTGAATTCTGCCGATATTTTTTGCGATGGCCCACTTACCCTTCCATTTGCAAGTTAAATTAACCGATGACACAAAACTATCCGACAACTGCCACAATTTTAGGAGTCAACATCCACGCGGTCACAAATGCACAAACCCTGGCGTTAATTGAGCAATTTATTGCCGGCAGGTCCCCGCACCAATTGACCACGGTCAACCCGGAGTTTGTGCTTACCGCGCAGCGTGATGCGAAATTTCGGCAAATAATTAACCGTTCGGCGTTGGCTTTGCCGGACGGCATCGGCTTACTGAAAGCCGCCGGTTTTTTAGGGACTACTCCGCTGCCGGAACGGGTGGCCGGTTCTGACCTGGTGGTGAAGCTGGCGGAATTATCGCACCAAAAGGGGTATCGAATTTATTTTTTGGGGGCGCAGGCGGGGGTGGCCGAAAAAGCCATCGAACAGTTGAAAATTCATTATCCCCGGATGCAGGTGGCGGGCGCATATGCCGGGTCGCCGGCAATGGAGGAGAATGAGGCTATTGTGCAACGCATCCTGCCCACCCGCCCCGATATTCTGCTGGTGGCCTACGGTGCGCCTAATCAGGACAAATGGATTGCCCGCAATCTGGAACGATTGCAAATTCCCGTTGGAATTGGGGTGGGCGGCTCCTTCGATTTTTTGGCCGGGGTGACGCCCCGAGCGCCGCTATGGATGCAGCGATTGCAGATGGAGTGGCTGCACCGGTTAATTACCCAGCCGGGGCGTTGGCGTCGCATCTGGAACGCAGTGGTTTATTTTAGCTGGCTGGCGCTAAAGGAAAAGGTTGCAAAACAGGGAGTGAGGAGTAGGGAGTAGGGTTGCAGACATCACCTTTCACTGCCACCTGCCACCTGTAACCTGCTTTCAAATGCGCCGCCATTGCAGGATAAAAAGCCCGGCCAGGATAAACATTGCACCAAACACCTGCGTCGCGGAGATTGTTTCTCCCAGTAACAATACTGCCAGCAGCACGGCCCCCAGCGGTTCAAACGAACCCACAATTGACGCTTTTGCGGCCCCTATTATTCCAATGCCCCACCATAAAGTTAATATAGCCAGGGCAGTAGAAATTACCCCAAAACAGAACACCCAAATCCAGCCAACGGGCGCAAAACTGAAGGAAAACTGATTGGCTGACAGCGCATAAATTATTGTACCAAATGTTGCGCCGCCAACCGTCCAGGTGGCGCTCATGACAGGAGGCATGCCCCGCGTCCAGCGCTGCCCAACCAGCAAATAAATGCTGACGGTGACAATATTGATACACATCAACAAAACTCCCAGCCATGAAATATCTTCAAATGGTTGCAGGAAGAGAAAAAGGCCGCCAATCAGCACCGAACCCAGCGCATATTGCTGCCGCCGGGAAATCTGCTCTTTGAGAAAGAGCCAGCTCCCCAGGTTAACGGTCAGCGGGTACAGGGCCGTAAACAACCCCACCAACCAGGCCGGGATCAGACTCAACGCCACGTAAAATGTGGTGCCCATAATTGAATACCCGACAAAACCCAGCAAAAAGATGGCTATGGTGTTGCGCCGGGGTAACGTTGTCCAGCGGCCGGTTAGCAGCAAAAACAGAACCAACCCAACGGTGGCAATGGCAAAACGCAAGAATACGGCAGTGCCCGGGGTTACCCCGGCCCGATAGGCCATCGGCACAAAAACCACGGACATAGCCAGCGAAATTGCCGATATGGCCGAAATAATAACGCCTTTTTGCAGTGTGGCCGCCGGCCGGTTGGAATACATGGGGATAACCTTTAAAAAAACTAAAAATTCCCCGGCCCGCAAGATTCGAACTGGGGAATAATTGATCGATTACGATAAAATATTGTTATACTTTTCTACAAACCGGCGGCGTTCCGTAAAGTGTCGGCTTTGTCTGTGCCCTCCCAGGGCAAATCGATATCGGTGCGGCCAAAGTGGCCGTACGCGGCCGTTTGCCGGTAGATGGGTTGGCGCAAATTAAGGTTTTTAATGATGGCGGCCGGGCGCAGGTCGAATTGCTGGTTGATCAGTTCTACAATGCGTTCATCGCTAATTTTGCCGGTGCCAAAAGTTTCCACATTCAGAGACAACGGATGGGCCACACCAATGGCGTAACTTACCTGCAGCTCAACCCGGTCGGCCAGGCCGGCGGCCACAATGTTTTTGGCAATGTAGCGGGTCATGTAGGCGGCAGAGCGATCGACTTTTGTTGGATCTTTGCCGGAGAAGGCGCCGCCGCCGTGGCGGGCAACCCCGCCGTAGGTATCAACAATAATTTTGCGTCCGGTCAGGCCGGCATCACCCATCGGGCCGCCCGTAACAAAACGGCCGGTGGGATTGACGTAAATTTTGGTGTTATCGTCAATCATGTCGTGCGGCACCACCGGGGTGATAACCTTGCCGATAATGTCGGAGCGGATTTTTTCCTGCTTGATTTCCGGGCTGTGTTGCGTAGAAATAACAATGGTGTCAACGCGCTTGGGTTTACCATGTTCGTATTCTACCGTTACCTGGCTTTTACCATCGGGGCGCAGGTATTGGATAGTACCGTTTTTACGCACTTCTGAAAGCTGGTAGCACAGGCGCTGAGCCAGAGAAATACTCAACGGCATCAGTTCTTCGGTTTCGTTGCAGGCAAAACCAATCATCATTCCCTGGTCGCCGGCGCCGGTGTCCAGATCATCTTCCAGCTCACCTTCTTTGGCTTCCAGCGCTTTGTCTACCCCCATGGCAATATCGGCAGACTGCTCTTTGATGCTGACCACCACACCGCAGGTTTCGTAATCGAACCCATATTTGGCTCGCGTGTAACCAATATCCTTAATTGTTTCTCGAGCAATTTCAGCAATATCTACATAGGTATCGGTTGAAATTTCGCCCATGACGCAGACCAAACCGGTGGTGATTGCTGTTTCGCAAGCCACGCGAGCGTTTGGATCTTCAGTGTAGATAGCATCCAACACAGCATCGCTGATCTGGTCGCACATTTTATCGGGGTGACCTTCCGTAACTGACTCACTGGTAAAGAACAGTTGCGGAGAGGTCATAAACGTTGTGCTCATATTATTTTCTCCTTAATTTAATTTTAGAACCCACCACTACCCTGTGAGGCAATGATAGTGAATAGAAAAACAACATACAGAACGTAAATGGCAATAATCGCCAGGATTATCAGGGAGAATACGGTGCCGATACTTATCCCAATCCATGACAGCAATCTGGTGCGCTCCGGGTCTACTGCATCTTTTAGGGACAGCAGGCCAACCACACCCAGTATTACCGGGATAAAGGGTAAACAGTAAAATCCAACATTGCACGTGCCACACACAAACAGCAAAACTCCGGCAATGGTTACGGTTATTACCGACATTAAGTCGTAGCTGTTGCCTCGAAATGTGACTGTTGGGCGGTTGCCGTCAGAAGTATCGGCAGCTTCACCAGATGCTAAAATTGCGTCCGGCTCTACCCCGGCAGGCGCATTAGTTACTGAATTCTCTACAATATCAGTACTGTTGTCATCCATTTTAAGTTATCCTGTTTAATCAAGTGCCTATCCGTAAAATCTTCTGGTGCCGGAAAAAGATGATCGCGAATGACGCAAATGAGCAAATTTAGCGAATAAAAAATTTAAAGTTCGGGTTATTCGGCTATTCGTGAAATTTGCGATTAATCTTTAAATCTTAATTTACGAATAGACACTAAGGAATGAGAATTAATTAACTTACCCATTTCCTCAGTATTGCGTATAATTTTGCTCTTTACGAAGTACGTAATATGTTGCCGGTCCCAATTGGGTAAGTTATTTACGCACCATTCCTTAGGTGCCTTCGTGCCAGGTGTTAAGGTAGGCATCCTGCTCCGGGGTGAGAGCATCAATCTTAACGCCCATCGCTTGCAGTTTAAAGCGAGCAATCTCGCGATCGATTTCTTCCGGTACGCCGTAAACTTTACTTTCCATATTTTCCCCGTTTTGGAATACGTGTACCGCGGACAACGCCTGGTTGGCAAAGCTCATATCCATCACCGCGGCGGGATGCCCTTCGGCAGCGGCCAGATTAATGAGCCGGCCTTCGCCCAACAAACGGATGTTGCGGCCATCGGCCAGTTCAAATTCTTCCACAAACGGGCGAGGTTCGCGCTTATCAACAGCCATTTCTTCCAGCGCCGGGATGTTAATTTCCACATTGAAGTGACCGGAGTTGGAGATGCAGCAGCCATCTTTCATTACTTCAAAATGATGTTTGTCGATAACGTGTTTGTCGCCGGTGGCGCTGCAAATAAAATCGGCCTGCGGGGCGGCTTCCATCATTGGCATTACGCGGAAGCCATCCATCACCGCTTCCAACGCTTTCAGGTGATCAATTTCGGTAACAATCACGTTGGCGCCCAGGCCGCGGACTCGCATGGCAATGCCCCGGCTGCACCAGCCGTAACCGGCCACCACAAAAGTTTTTCCGGCAATCAAAATATTAGTAGAACGGATGATGCCATCAAGCGTGCTCTGGCCGGTGCCGTAGCGGTTGTCAAACAGGTGTTTTGTATCGGCGTCGTTTACAGCAATTACCGGGAACTTGAGGGCACCGTCGGCGGCCATGGCCCGCAGGCGGATAACGCCGGTGGTGGTTTCTTCGGTGCTGCCGATAATGTCAGGGATTTGATTTTGGCGTTCTTTATGCAGCATACTGACCAGGTCGGCGCCATCATCCATGGTCAGGCTGGGGCGATGGTCAAGCGCGGCGTTGAGGTGCTGGTAGTAGGTGTCGTTGTCTTCGCCTTTAATGGCGTACACCGGAATTTCGAAAACGGAGACCAGCGCGGCAGCCGTATCATCCTGCGTGCTCAGGGGGTTGCTGGCGGTTAGAACCAGGTCGGCGCCGGCCAATTGCAGGGTGCGGGCCAGGTTGGCGGTTTCGGTGGTAATGTGCAAACAACCACTCATTTTTACGCCGTCCAGCGGGCGTTCTTTTTGGAAGGTTTCCATCAAAGAGCGCATGACAGGCATTTCTTTTAAGGCCCACTCAATTCTCCACCGGCCCTGTTCGGCCAGATTTATATCTTTGATATCAAATTCTTTTTTACTCAATTTTTTCTCCTTATTGTTTACAGTTTGGCCCCCGAATGAATTCGCGGGCTGGATGCAAGCGAAAAATGTGTTTGAAACACGTTTCTCATAACAGGCATTGAATTCATTCAATGCCCAAATGCTCAATTTATTTCTTTGCCATTCCTGCGTGTTAAGTCAAATTTATTTTGACGGTTGTTATCATTTTGAGCAAAGCGAGAAATCTTCACCGCCAACTTGAATCAAGTGGCTCTTTAGGAATTGCCGTGGCGCACCCTTGTGGTTGCCCAAGGCAGGCACAAGACCTGCCGCTACACCACGGAAAATATCAAAGACCCGAATCAAGTTTGAACGGAAGATTTCTCCTTGAAATAGTTCCCGTCA
>CAYWSS010000289.1:0-7415 GCA_964460505.1 uncultured Caldilineaceae bacterium
TGCGCCCCAGCACGGCAGTAGTGCTGGGCCACATCACGGACCGGCGCCAGGCGCTTTCGCTCTTCTTCTCCTGCTCCCGTTTTTGTCTTTTTTTTGCCCCTTGTTTTTTACCCCCCCTTTTTTGGGGCGGGGGTGGCGGCGCCGCCCCCCCGCCTGTACAAAGACGGCGTTGGCTCTGCCTTTCGAACAGGCCGCCAGGCAGCCTATGTGGCAATTTACCACGGTGTAAGCGCGGCTCATTTTCGGCGTTATTACGCCCCCTTGTGCCGGCAGATTGCGCTGGACAACTTTTTTGGCCGGCTGCTCTTTAACGCCTGGAATATCTCCGGCCGTATGCCGGCCGTATGCCGGCTCTGGCTGCAAACTTTGGCTTACGAAGCAACGCTGCCGGGCAATGCCCGCCGGTGTCACCGGGCATTGTGGAATATGTTTACAGGCGACGACAGCTACCGGCGTATTTTTTTTAGCCTGGTTGACCCCCGCGTGGCCTGGTTTTTATTAAATACAGTCTGGCGTTTTAGACAGAGGCGCTATCTTTATCAAAAATCAAAGAGGTAACAGCTTATGAACATGGGGCCTTTACGCGATGGTCAAACCGCCGTAATTATTGGAGGCGGGCCGGGCGGCGCAGCCTGCGGCCTGGCTCTGCTCAAACTGGCCCGGTCACTGGGCCGCCGGATACGGGTCGTGCTTTATGATGGTAAGGCATTTGTTGGCGAAACCCACTACAACCAGTGCGCCGGGGTTCTCTCTCCCCCCATTCAAAACATTCTGACCCAATTAGACATCCCCTTCCCGCATAACCTGGTTCAACGTGAAATTCATGCTTATTTATTGCACGGGGAACATCGTCAAATTCGGTTAAGCGAACCAAGCGAGCCAAGCTACGCTCTGCGCCGGGTGCAATTTGACGCTTACATGCTTGACCAGGCCCGCGCCCACGGCGTAGAGGTACGTCACAGTCGCGTGGTTGACCTGGAATTTCTCCCTGACCGGGTCAATATTTACGCCGAAGGCTCCAACTGCGAAGCCGCCGTTGTTTTTGGCGCTTTTGGACTCGATGCAGGCACTACAACTATGTTAACCCAGGCTACATCTTATCGCCCCCCCCGCTTTTTAACCTCATTGGTTACCAAAGTACACCCGCCGTCTCAGGCAATGAGCAACTTTGGCAATGATATCCACGCTTTCCTGCCCCGCAATCCGGCCATTGAGTTTGGGGCAGTTACCCCCAAAGGTAATCATTTAACGGTGAACATTGCCGGAGCGCAAATAAACAGCCGCCATATGGATGCTTTTTTAAGCTATCCCCCCTTGCGCCGCTTATTAAGTTTTACCGACCCGTCCCATCCCCATAACTCCAAAGACTTTGTTTTTTACCGGGGTCGTTTTCCTATTTCCGTAGCCCGCAATTTTTACGGCAACCGGTACGCCTGTCTGGGCGATGCCGCCGGCCTGGTCCGTGCCTTCAAGGGCAAGGGGGTTAATTCGGCTTGCCAGACTGCAATCTGGGCAGTTGAGACCGCTTTAACCGTGGGTGTTTCCCGGCATGCTTTTGGTGGTCACTACCGGGCTGCCTGCCGCCCTATTTTAAATGATTTACCCTATGGCAAGGCAATGCGCCGGCTGGTCGCGCTTGGAAGCCGTTTGGGGCTGCTGGACCGCCTCATTACTGCTGCCCAACAACAACCAACCTTGCAGCGTGCCCTCTTTGATGCCGTTTCGGCCCACCGCCCTTACCGGGCCATTGCCGCCGACGTATTTTATCCGCCCGCGCTGGCACGGTTAACTTATGCCTTTATTAAACCCGGGTTTCATCGCAGCCAAATTCCCCCGGTTGCAGGGACAAAATAGAATCAGTGCATCCAGAATTAATATCCTCTCCGTAAATGTAAGGAAAAGACCCTAAAAGTTTTAAACCCTTTAGGGTCTGGTACATTTACCAATTAATTTTAAGAGGATACAGCTTTTCTTTTATTGATATACGTTCAACACATCGTGGCCTACGTTTGTGGCGATGCTCAGTTCAACACCCTGATCGATTTTCACATTTACGGTGCCGGTCACCGCTGCAAAGGGGGTGCTGGCGGTGTAGGTGTATTCGCCCGGCGGCAAATTGAGACGATGTTCGGCGTTGTCGAAGATGGGGTGGGCCTGGCTGTTGATGGTAAAGAGCAACGTGTCGCCGGCATAATTTTTGATAAGCAGTTCTTCCCCTGTAACCGGCGGCGTCGAGATTTGTGGTGCGGCCGGAACGGGCAGGCCGCCGGTAGCCGGCAGGATGGCCGGGGCGGCATTCAAAGTGGCAGGCTGTACCGTAGCGGCCCGCGCCGATAAATCTTCGGCAAACAGGTGCAGCGTGACCGGGGCGTGAGGCTTGTATTTTTCGCCCACATCGTACTCCGGCTCCGGGGGAAGGTCGGCGGTGATGCTGAAGCCGGTGACCTGCCCGGCATTGGCCTTAAACAGGCCGTTGATGCTGCCGTGCGGCACGCTGACCGTGTAGCTGTAATCGCCGGGTGGCGGGTCAATCTGCAATCGTCCCGGAATTTTGCCGGCGGGAGGGGCGACTTTGTAAATTTCGCCGTTGAGGTCGACGGTTAATTCATCGCGGGTGTAGTTGGCCCACACGACGCCGCTTTGGCCCAGGGCCGGGGCAGCAGGCAGCCAGGTATCCAAAACCTGGACCGGGGTTTGCGGAGCAGTCAGCGGGTCAAATTCAAACACAGAGACATAGTCTCGCGGTGCCTCCAGCAATATTCCGTTGATATCTACCACGGGGCTGGTTTTCTCAAAGCGGGCGGCTCGCCCCACCACGGCCCCCGGCTCAACGGTAAACTCTCCGGCAGCGCCCTGAACAGCCGCTACGTTGGCCGCATATTTGTGTTTGCCGGCGGAAAGCGTCAGGGCCAATCGCCCGCCGTCCGGCATGGTATCAGGGCCGGGGATAGTGTAGGTCACATCATCCAGATCAAGGTTCAATTCCCGGCCAATGTAGTTGACAAAAATAAAATTTTCGCCGCTGCCGCCAACCGGTTCCTGGGCCAAGGCAGGCGCAGCGGCTAAACTGACCCCTATTACGACCAGGAACATTATCAAAATATTTAGAATGGGTTTATGTAACATCATCACACGCTCCTATTTGGCAGGCCAAAATTTAGATTGTGCTAGTAACCGTTCAGCCCCCTTCCCCAGCACGGTGTAGCATCGGGCCTTGTGCCCGCCCACAAGAGGCTATGCTACCGGAAAGAGTGAACAATTACTTGTGCTAACCCGTATTGCGTACTGCATATTTTGTAAAAATGAGCTTACGCAACACGCAGCACGCAATAATTTGTCTGCTCCAGGCCCCCCACAATTATCGCCGGTACGGTTTTTCCAGAAAACCGTGTTTGTACAACCAATTTTCAAAAGCTTTGTTATTTGGCTCGGTAATCATTGGCCCACGATCATACCCCTTGATCGATCGTTCTGTAGGGCGGGGCAGAAAATTTGTATAGGGAACATCTTCGCCGGGGTTGGCCAGGACAATGGTTGGCACGCTGAGGTGGTGGGTCCAGTCCCTGACGCGGTCGGTCATCAATGGATCGGCGTCAATATCAATTTCCCGGTAAGGGACATTATATCGGGTCAGCACATCTCGAGCCAACGCTACGGTTGGGCAGTAAAAACCACGCACGTACATTACAATTTCTTTGCTCATATAATTCTCCTCGTATAAAATGTTTTCGTAGTCAGATACGCAGCGGACCTTCGGTTGTCTAACGCCACTCCGCTACCGCTACGAGGCTGACTACGAGCAGGTAATAGCTCTGAAAATAGGCCCTCGCCTCCAGCCTCTCTCTGCGGTCGCCCTCACGAGGAAGGAGAACTTTAAACCTCCCCCTGCGGGGGGGGGGCGCAAAGCGGGGGGAACAATTACTAAAGCAGCATTGTATAGTATTACCCTGCAACATTTGCGCCACGCTTTGCGGCGAGAATTATTCATTACTTATTACTCATTGTTAATTTGCGGCTTGCCGCGCTATGCTATTTATCACTCAATAGAGTGGTTTGGCAATCGCAAACTTACGTCATTAATTAAAAACAGGGCTGTCGATGGCTATCGACAACCCCTTAATTTTCTCACAACTACAATTTCACGGCGCTGTAACCGCAAAGCTGGAAATTTCTTTGTGGCCGGCATCTTTAAGGATAATACTTGTGCCGACGGGCCATGCGGCCTCGCCCTGGCCCAGGTAGAGATCGCTGGGGGTGTTTTGTCCGGCAGCGGTATGAATTCTGATGCTGCCGCCGCTAAAGAGAAAAATATCCGGAAAAACGAAGTTGCCCAACGAGGAGCCTTCCAGCTTCCAGTTGAGCAAACTGGTGCCGGCCCCCTGATTGAGAATGGTCAACGTTTCCTGAGATAATTCACCCGCACCCTGCAAATTATTGATGACAATGTTGATGTCGTCAAATGATGCCGGGGTAGACGTGGGCAGCGGTGTGGGAGAATTAGAAACTATGGTGGCCGTGACCAGAGGAGTTGGACTGAAGGTAGGCGATGGGCCAACGGTGGCCGCCGGCTCGGCGGGTACGGCTGCATCTTCCGGCAACGGCGTTGGGGGGTCAAAGGGAAGTGGCGTTTCGGTTGGGAAGGGTTCGGGGGTAAAGGTGGGAGTCGTTTCCGGCAAACCGCCCAACGGAATGACCAGCACCTGTCCCACCTGAATAAAATCCTCATCGGTTAAATTGTTGGCCAGCATCAAATCAAATAGCGGCACATCAAACTTTTCGGCAATCACCCCCAGCGAATCCCCGGCCTGCACTTTGTAGGTTACGCTTTCCACGGGCGTAGGTTCTGCCGGAGCCGGAGTAGTCTCGCTTTCCGGGCCGGTTGAATCGCCTTTAACCGGCGGAGCCGCTACCTGCCCCCCCACCGTAGCCGCCGGTGTAACCAGCGACGCAGGCGTGGCGATGTCGCCGGGAATGGCCTGCCGGTTAGCAATGAGCACCACCACCACGGCAATAACCAGTGAAATCACGGCGTTCACGCCAATCACCAGCGCCAGTTGTCCCGGCGGCAAGCCAACACCGGTTACTTCCCGGCGAGACTCGTAATCATCGTATTCATAATCTTGGCTGTATCTGGGATTATCCATGGCAATTATGGTAAACTTCACTCCGAGTGCCATTATACCCCAACACGGTTAAAGGTTCAAACACCGGAGGGTGTCCGGCAAAAACAGGGGTTGACATTGTAATCGATGTATTGTAGAATATCTAGGTACAAAGAAATACCTTTGAAATCGTGCGAACGAGAGGAGAAGAAGCTTGGCTAAACTGGATATGAGAACCGGCAGCACCGCAGTAATGGTTCTGCGTTTGCTGGCAGAAAAGCCAATGTATGGCTACCAAATTGTAAAAGAGCTGCAAAATAGAAGTGAGGGGTACTTTAGTTTGGAACAGGGCACCCTTTACCCGGCCTTACACCGCATGGAAAAGGATGGACTGGTAGAAAGCCGCTGGGAAGTGGTGGAGGATGGGCCATCGCGTAAATATTATCATATCACCAACACAGGCAAAAAAGAACTGGAAAAATCGGCGCAACAGTGGAGTGATTTTTCCCGCAATCTGTTAAAACTACTCGACGGGATTACCCCATAACAAGTTCAACTGCACCTACGATATTTTGCCCACACGCACCGGCTTTTATACGCAAAAGCGCATGAGCAACATCCGCCAAAACTCACTGTACTGACAGGCTGTTTTGAAGTACAGTAATCGTTGGAGAAACACACTCTATGTTTACCATCCACCAATATTTAAAGCAACTTCAAAAAACGCTGCCGCGTCACCTGCGGCAAGAAGTAACCACCGAAGTACAAAGCCATCTGGAAGAACTGGCCAACGAATGGGTGCAACGAGGCTTTTCCCGCCCGGATGCAGAGAGAAAAGCCGTACTGCAATTTGGTTCGCCACGCAGCATTGGCAACCAGTGGCGACGCGCCACCGGGGTTGTCGATTGGCCGGATATTTTGCTGGCGGCGCTGCCCATTCTGGGCATTACCGGCTTGGGCTGGACATTTTTCGGCCAGCACCTGTCTCTGGCTATCTACCTGGCAATTTTTATGGTGGGGGCGGTCATTGCCTGGGGGCAAAGCTGGCCCACCTGGTGGTATGCCTGGTTGGGCTGGCTCTTTTTGGCCCTGCTGGTGGTGCCCGGCACGCAGTGGGTCTTTTTGATTACCTTCCCGATTTTGGTCACTGTCCTGGCCATTGATAGCTGGCAGCACGCCACCCTGATGACGCTGCCTTTTACCACATACATTGCCTTTGTTACCCTGCTGGAACGGCAACAACTGGCTACCACCGGCTGGGGGCCGGGCAGCCTTTTCCCTGGAAACATCGTGTGGCTGGAAACAGCTTTTTCAATTTTGTGGATTGCCATTTTAGCAGCCGGCCTGCGCGCCGCGCGCCCCAGCCGCCGGGGTATTTACCTGCTGGCCGGGCTGGTTGGCACCCAGCTTATTTATGTGGGGGCGTTGGTGCTGATGGTATTTCTGGCCAAGGCACTTCCGGCCTATTTTATCACCACGCTCACTGCGCGCAGCGTTCTGCTGGTTAAGCTGCCCATTGCTTTGGTAACCATCACCGCCACCCTGTATCCATTTTTTGTGTGGCTGATTGCCCGCCGGCTCCGGCAGAAAGGCACGGCAGAACCAGGATTGCCGGCCTAGCGCTATTTTGATAGTAGACTCAATTATCTCGACGGCTGCATGTCGAGATAATTTTTCGAATAACTACCTAGACATTCTATTCACCTTAATAAAACACAAATTACACGCGGTTATGAACAGACGAAATTTTCAAAAGCATTTGGACAGATTGTGGCAGGCAGCGCTGTGGCCGGCTGCGGCAGTATCGCCTACGCCAAAAATATCGAGCCGGAACGCCTGGTGGTTGAATCTTCGACGGCGCCTTTAAAAAACCTTCATCCGGCGCTCGAAGGGCTAAAAATTGTGCAGTTGAGCGACATTCACCTGCACCCTTACACCCAGATTGAACATGTAAAAGAAGCGGTGACCATCGCCAATGGGTTGCAGCCCAATCTGGCAGTGCTTACCGGAGATCACGTATCGCAAAGCGCCGGCTCCATCGCGGAGCTGGCCCCGGTTTTGGCCGGACTCAATGCTTGATACGGCGTATTCGCCGGCCTGGGCAATCACGATATCTGGACCGATGCCGAGGTCGTCCATCGGGGGCTGGAAACCGCCGGGCTGCCGGTACTGCGCAATCAGGGTGTCTCCCTGGGGGTGGGAAAAGCTCAACTCTATCTGGCCGGTCTGGACAATATTTGGAGCAGTCAACCCGATTTAAGCTGGTGATTACCCATAAGTCTAATATTGCGCCAGACCGCAGAGGTTTTACGA
>CAYWSS010000290.1:0-7389 GCA_964460505.1 uncultured Caldilineaceae bacterium
ATAATGCGCTAATTTGATGCTCTTTCTGCAGACCTGACGGAAAAATCTGTCAGGTTTTCAATGTTGAAAAGGCAAATTTCAAAATGAACCCTCAAGAACATATTTTGATTGTTGATGACGAATCAGGTATCCGCGGCCTCATTAAATTATTGCTGGATAAAGAAGGTTATACCACAACCTGCGCCGTCAGCGGAGAAGAAGCCCTGGGGGTTATCCACCAGCAACCATTTGATCTGGTAATTTCTGATCTAATGATGGTTGGTGTCACCGGGCTTGACGTGCTCGTTGAGGTCAAGAAGCTCTCTCCCGATACTGAATTTATTTTGGTTACCGCTTTTGGCACCATGGAATCAGCGGTAGAGGCCCTGCGAAAAGGGGCTCACGATTACATCGGCAAACCTATTAACGGCGAAGAATTACGACACAGTGTAAAACGGGCCCTTGATTTTCGACGTTTCAAGCAGGAAAAACTTAGCCTGGTTGAAACCTTGCAAAACCACAATACAAAATTGACCCGAATGCTTGAAGCCAGCAACCGGCTGGCCCACCTTAGCCCCCTGCCCGATCTGGTCCTCAACGAAATTGCGCAGATAGCGCAACGTGATTTAGATCTAAAGGTTGCAGTTACAGTTTTTGACGAAAACGGCACACGGCTTAAAACCATCATTCCAGATAGTCTCACCGACGCCTGGTGGATAACAAAACTGGCAAAGAATCAAATTACCAGGTCAGAATTACGAAACCTCTTTAGCGGGGCCACCCCCATCAGCCAATCTTATCTCATCGATCCCGATAAAGAGCAATTTCCGGCCCTCTTAAACGGGCCAGGCCCAACCAGGCACCATAAAACGAAAAAGGCATTGATTCCACTGCTGGCCATTCCTTTGGATGCCAGAGGCGGCCGGGCCACAGGCGTATTGTGGGTGGACGAAATTGGGCCGGCGCCAACAACAGGTACTATTCAACGATTAGAGATATTTGCCAACCAAATAGCCGGCGCAATTGAAAGCACCAAACTGTTTTCCCGCCAGGTAAATCAACTGCGGATTAGAAACACGCTGGTTAATGCCGGCCAGCGAATAGCCACTATGCTTGACCACAAAGAAGTGGCCAACACGGTTTTGGATGCAGTTATCAGAATAATCCCCAGCGTAGAACTGGCCGTAATCTACTTTAGAACAAGCCTGGATACCGATCTGACCACTGTGGGGTTAACCAGCCGGCATGAAACCGTTGATACCGCCCCCATAGAGCCGGGATTGATTACAACCGCCTTTGTTGATAAAAAAACCATTTATAAAGCCGCCTGGAAAACTACTAAAAATGGCCCGGACAAGTCACTTCTCATCGAACCACTAACCATAACTTCTGTACCGCTTGGGGCGCTGGCCGTTATCAGCCATCAACCAGATGCCTTAAGCACCGATTATCACCAAATTTTGACAATACTTGCCAATCAAGCGGCTATTGCCCTGCAAAACGCCTCGTTGTATGCAGAAGCGCAACGGGTGGACGAAATTGAGGCCCTATACGAAGCCGGCAAGGCCATTGACAGCACGCTCAATTTGCAGGAAACGTTGACAACAACCATGGCGGTTTCACGCAGTTTAACAGGAGCATCTATTAGCAACGTCTACCTGTACACCATTGATGGCCAGCGTATCGATTCAGTTGTTACCCTCAGTGACGACATTGCGTTAACTGACGCAGACCGCCGCAGTGCCGCCAAAATTGCCCGGGATGTTGTTGAAGGAAACAACCCAAAATTAGTTATTCAACCGCAATCGTCTCCCGCTGCTTCTGTGGCAACCGGCCCCGATGAAGCAACCTTTCAAACAATTCAGGACTGGTTGGCTGTGCCACTACCTGGAACGGGCCACCCAATGGGCGTGCTGGAGTTGGGAAGCGAACGCTCCGCTGCCTTTTCCGCCAATGATGTCCGGCTCATGCAAATTATCGCCTCTCATGCGGCTACTGCCGTCGAAAAAGCCCGGCTATACGAAGAAATTCAGCAGCGTCTGCAACAAACCGAGGCCCTGAACACCATCAGCCAGAGTATCAGCACCACCCTCCAACTGGAACGGGTATTAGAGCTGGTGGTGCAATCTGCGGCCAAAACCATCCCGGTGGCCACACACAGTACGCTTTATTTGTTGGGTCAAAAAGGCACACCCCTGGAGCCGGAAGCACAGATTTCAACCAAAGGAACTCCCCTCCCCACAGAAATATTGGAGTTTCGAAAAGGAATTGTTCAACAGACCATTCAGGAATCTGCTACCGTAAGGGTCACTCAATCCACAGAGAAGTATGGTGCGTGGTCTCTGCTGGTGGCTCCGCTAAGGGTTGGAGAATCAGTGATAGGCGCTATCTCTGTAAACAGTCCCCGCCCCGATGCTTTTCATTCCAGCGATGAAACCCTGTTAAATACGTTTGCCAGCCACGCTTCTATTGCCATTCAAAACGCAAACCTGTTCCAGGATTTATCCACAGCGTACAAAGACCTGTCATCCAAACAAGAGGAAATATTGCGTAGCCACAGCACGTTACAAGCGCTGTTTAACGGTATTACCGACGGTATGTATATCATCACCCGCCAGCTTGAAATTGTCACCATTAATCAGGCCGAAGCCAAACGATTGAACACCACGCCAGAAACGCTCATTGGACAGAAATGTAATGAATCACTGTGGGGCGACGCGACTACGGCCATTGCCAAGCTTGTACAAACCACATTTGATACGGGTCGGGAGGGAATTTGGGAAAGCCGGATAGATATTGGGAACCGGAGTCTTTTTACAGATAGAGATGTGCATACTTATCCTATCTTTGGACTTGCTAACACAGTGACCCAGGTTATTATTTTTGCTCAGGACGTATCAGAAAAGCGAAGATTGCAAGCCTCATTGTTCCGCTCGGCCAATATGGCAGCCGTGGGGCAATTGGCCTCCAGCGTGGCCCATCAAATTAACAATCCCCTCACCGTGATTATTGCAAACGCTCAAATTATGGGGATGGATGCCGATCCCGACTCGTCTGATTACGCCGTTATCCAGTATATTGAGGAAGCAGGCACGCATATCCGAAAAATTGTGCAGAATCTGCTCGATTTTTCAACGCAGGATAGCTACGAATGGTTTGAGACCGATATTGAGGAAACTATAGAGGATGCGCTAACGCTGGTGACCCACTCGCTGAGAAAAAGCGACATCAAGGTTATCAAGCAAATTAATGAGTTACCGGCCATAATTGCCAGCGGAAGCCACTTAAAATTACTTTGGATGAACTTGCTGCTTAATGCCCGCGAAGCGATAGAAGAAAGCCAACAAGCGGGCATCATTGAAATATCCGGCCAAAGAATAAATCCCGATACCGTACAAATTCAACTGGTAGATAACGGTATCGGGATTCCGGTTCGGTACCGGGATCGTTTGTTTCATCCATTTTTTACCACAAAGGCCGGTGGCAAGCATCTTGGGTTAGGGCTGTTTACCTGTGGCGCCATCGTAGAGTTTCACCGGGGGAAAATAGAGCTTGACAACAACCCGGAAAGCCCCGGCACAGTTGTAACCGTAACGTTACCCGTTGGTGCCGACAACGCTGTAAATTAACGCATAACTATAGGCAAGAAAACATTGAAAGTTGATTGTTCTGCATGGGAAACTTCAACATCATCGATATAAACCCAGGTGTTATCCTCTGGTTTTTGAGCATTTGGTAGACGAAACTCCAGCGTTACAATTTGTCCGGCATAATCGTCAGAGACTGTAAGGAAGCTCTGCTTCCACCCCGTGTCTTGCGGCGACAGGGGCGGATCGGGAGGTCCGTCGCGCCAATCTTGCCATGCCGTCGACCACGGAAAGCCGTCGGTGTACTTTTGATCCCCATTCAGATATACCTCAAATGGGTCCCATCTTTTAAATCCATAACTTGCTGAACCGATAGACACATCATAACTCAATAAGCGATACCAGAACGAAATTTGCGTATCTCCTGTGAGGGGCACGTAAATTGACTGTTTCAGCCACGTTTCACTCAGGTCATGGGCTGTATTATCCGGCGTCGTCGCGCCCAATCTAACCATTTTGGTTCCGCTTCTGGGGGTTATGGAAAGGCCGCCGACCGTTTCTGCATCTGCCAAATCAACAACCACCGTTGTATACACATAAGTAGCAGTGGTTGACGAAATAACGTTCCCTACAATCCAATCTTCCACACCGTTCCCAAAATCACCATCAACCACGTTAGTCCCCACAAACTGCACCCGCGTGTCGCCAATTTCGGAAAGGCCACTGACACTAATATCGGCATTTCCGCCGGTTGTGGAGGTTAGCGCCCGCTGGGTAACACCGTTAACGGTGGGTTCAAACCCGCTGATTGTTCCCAGCGAGGTTGAGACACTCAACGAGTTGTTATAGCTGGTAATGGTATGCCCGTAGGCATCCTGCACCTCGATAGTAAGCGTCGAGGTACTCAACCCATTTGTGGTCACCTGTTGAGGATTAGCGCTGATGTAGGCCACCGAAGGCGTGCCGGTAGTGAACGTCACTGTGCCTTGCGCCGGGAAGCCGTCCGCGTAAATGTAAGCGACCCCCGTGTCTGTAGAGGCAATTAACGTACACAGCATTGCATCTCCATCTTGAGTACAATCGTTGTAATTGAGTGTGCCTAATGTGCTGGTTATGGTGGTTGCAAAGTCACCGGTGGGCAGCCCGTTGTCATCCAGAATTCTCACGCGCACCTCAGACTGGCTAACGCCATCGGCTACCAGGGTAGAAGGCACAGCCGTTACCCAGGCTTTGGGTGAAAAGAATACGGTATCGCCGCCGGATTTTACGCCATTCACATAAATGTTGGCCCGCCCGGAGAAATTGCTGGAAAGCAGGGTGCGGGTTAACACACCACTTACGGTGGTGCCGGTTCCTGAAAGCGCGCCAAGATCGGTAGTTACCGCTGCGGATGTACCATTTGCCACCAGGTTGCCGTAAAAGTCGCGGGCGGTAATAAATATCTCACTGGGCACGCCACCCACCGGCACAGTCAGCGGGTTTGCGCTGACAACGGTGGTATATAGCGCGCCGGGCAGGATTGTCACCGATTTTTCAGGGCTGTAAATTGTGCCGGTGTAGGCCTGAATGCCCAATGTGCCGGCCAGGGTGCCGGTAAATACCCCGTTGTTATCCAGGTTGCCATCGCCGCCACCGTAAACTATTCGCCAATTAAAGGGACCGGTTGTGGTCAGGTTATTGTACACATCGTATCCAATGGCACTGAATGCTATGCTTGACCCTGAAGTTACCCATTGGGAACCGGGCGGAGAAACATCTATGTGGTGGATGTTACCGGGCAGAACTTCGACAGTATCGCCGCTTAAGAGCAGCGGGCCGCTACCGGATAAAGCCTCGACGGTAAAGCTGACCATTCCCGCCGTAATCCCGGGGGTGAGGGTCATGGTGACCACATTACCTGTTGAGGTACTGGTAGTTGGGGTGATATTACCCAAAGATGCAGTAATGGTTACCACCTCGCCACTGTCAATGGGGTTGTTCCACTGGTCAAAGAGTGAGAACACCAACTGAGATTGATCGCTGGTATCAATCTGTATTGAATTCGGGGTGGCCGAGAGGGAAGCAGAGTAAGCCGGCGCGGAAATCAACTCAAGTGTATCGCCTTCAATACTCAACGGCTGGCCGTTGTAATAGATAAAGAAGTTAACCATACCCACCGACTGATCCGATGTAAACGAGGTGCTGAAATCACCATCCACCGCCAACGTTGATGTCGGTGCCACCGCGCCCCGGCTAACTGTGATTACGGCCGTGCCTGCTCCAATAATTGGGAAATGAAGCCCGTCTTTCATTGCAACGTCAATTGAGGTCGTGCTGATTCCATCACCAATAAGGGTTGTCTGCCCCACCGTTACCGTGGCAAATATGGCGCTGCCCGGCACAAATGTAACCACTGTATCGCCTTGCAGGAAGAGCGTGCCGTTTTCACCTTCAACAGAAATGAAACTGTTGCCCAGAGCATAGGGGCTTAGGGTGCGCGTTGTTTTCCCGCCCACGGTCGTATCGCTGCCGGCTACGTTGGCGTTGTCTACTGTTACCGTAATGGCCGCGCCATCGGAAACCAGGTTGTTAAACTGGTCGTACACAGTTATTACCAGCGTTGCCGTAACGGTATCAACCGGAATAATCGTGTCGCTGGCTTCAATGGCAACCGCTGCTGCCGGACCGGGAATATAGGTAACGGTGTTAAATCCAATGGGGTTCAGGGTTACTGTACCGGCCGCGCTTTGTGCCGATATGGGATGGACGCCTGCGTTTTGAGAAGCAGTCATAATAACGGCCATTTCCCCGCCGGAAACCACGCCGGTAGCAACTATTGAATCTACGGTAACCGTAACAACGTGCCCGTCGTCCACATCATTGTCAAAGGCATCTTTTAAGTTGGATAGCACAATGGTGGTAGTGCTGGTATTGTCAGCCACCACGCTGGGGGTTTGGTTTTGAATCAACGCACCGGCGGGAGGGCCAGGAATAACGGTAACGGTCAGCGGTTCGCTTTGAAACAGACCGTTGATGGCCCGAATGTTATTCTCACCCACAATTTGGGGCAGGAATTCAACCGTGCGATTATTTGGCGGATCAACGCCACTAAGTGGCCCGTAACCCGGCCCGCCAACCAGTGATGTTTGCGACCAGATATAATTAAGCGGAATCCAGGGGTCGATGATATTGCCATAGAAATCCCGGCTGCCGGCCGTAATTGTCAGAGGAACGCCGGCCATCCAACTGATGGTGCCGGTCACATCCAGGGTTACAATTATCTGCGCATCGGGCTGGAACAATACAACTTCTGAAGCAGGATGCAGGCCAATGGGGCCGGCCGGGCCACTAAAAGCCATGGTTTCAGTGCCGGCAACTGTAGAGCTTAGACTGAGGTTTATTCGCCCTGTGCTAATGGCTGTTGTACGGGTAACGGGGGATGCCCCGCCATCTAACGTGCCCCCCAACGTTGAGGTAATCACCACACCGGTGGGAGAGATGACGTTGCCGTACAAATCCGTAATCGTAATAGTTAACGCCGTAGTGTCGGCCACGGTTACCAGGTTGGGGTTGGCTTGAACCAGGGCCAGGGCGGCCACATTAGGCACAAATGTCAGTGTAATATCTCCGGTAACGGTCAATCCCTGAACGCCAACAATGGCTGTCCCCGTGGATGTCAGCGGAGTGAGAGACTGGAATACCTGCCCACTTACCGCCACCCGGCTGCCGGAGAAGGAGCCAAGCGCCGGGGTAATTGTTGGGGTAATCACATAGCCGTCAACCGGATGGCCCCAGGCGTCTTCCAAATTAAACGTAAATGCAGATGCGCTGCCTCCGGCCGTCA
>CAYWSS010000291.1:0-7366 GCA_964460505.1 uncultured Caldilineaceae bacterium
GCTCTCTGGTAGTTTGCAGGATCGCTCTATAAAGCGTATTATCTGCCACTAATTTTACTGATTTTTTATTTTTTCGTGTTAATTCGTGCAATCCGTGGCAAATTCTTTACTTTAATCCTGCGAAATCCTGTAGAGCCTAACTTTTTAAGTAACACACGGGTAGTAACCATTCAGTCCCCTCCACCTCGTTACCACGCTCCTGCGTGGTAGTGCCGGCCCGGAGGCGTTCCAACGCTGGAGCATTGGAACGAGATGGGGAGGGGAGTGAATAATTACCACGGGTACTATTATGCAAATTGAGTGGACAGTTCTTAGCCTTCTGGTAATCAGCTATTTTGCCGTCAACGGCTTTTTTAGGGGATGGTGGAAAGAAGCCGTGGCTACATTTGTCATCGCAATTCTTATTCTTCTGTTGCGGCAACCCGATATGGCAGAAGGTCTGGTTAATCTCTTAAATCGGGGCCTCAACGTCGTTTCGGATATACTCAACCGGTTATTAGCTTCCTTTTCAACATCCACCGGCGAACCGTTTGATTTTAAACCGGACGACCCCGTGACCTGGTTTGTTCTGTTATTTGTGATGTTGGGCGGGGCCAGTTTGCTGGCTCGATTGTTTTTACCCGGCAATACCAGGGGCGTGCAGGGACAATTCTATGCCCCCGGTTTTATTGGCCGGTCGTTGGGATTTGCGCTTGGTATACTCAACGGATTTCTGATTATGAGTCTGGCCAGAGAATACCTGGACGGTCGAAGTTTGCCCGGCGCTGATATTGCGAGCGCTGTTTCAACGGGCGATATAACGATAATAAGCAGCAGTTCAGTCGGTCAAGCAGCATCCACAGCCGTTATCGAGGCGGTGGGGCTTCCCAGCAATACCATTTTGGACAATGACATTATTCCCTGGTTAATAATTGGTGGGGGGCTTCTCATTCTTGTTGCAACTTTGCAAACCAGGGTGAGGGTTTCTCAGGAAAAAGGGGGAGGGCGAAAGGTGGAATACAAACCTCCCTACGGCTATTCTCAAATCAGTATCAAACCCCCAAAGAAAGATCCGCCAATCGAGGTCAAAGTTGTCAACCCGTAACACAACTGTGCAAAACATTCATTTAATTGGCATTGGCGGCGCGGGGTTATCGGCCATTGCCACTGTACTTTTACAGCGAGAAAATGTTGTTTCCGGCTCCGATATGCAGGCTTCGGAAAACACAGAGCGGCTGCAAGCCATGGGCGCCACCGTATTTATTGGGCATCACCCAAAAAATCTGGCCGATGCCCTGGATGTGATTGTCATTTCATCCGCCATTGGGCAAGATAACCCGGAGGTGCAGGAGGCCCGGCGGCGCGGCCTGCCGGTGGCAAAACGGGCCGATTGGTTAGGCCGGATGATGGCCGGCCAACAAGGCATTGCCATTGCCGGCACCCACGGAAAAACCACCACCACCGCCATGACCGCCTATCTGTTGCAGCAGGCCGGGCAGGAACCCAGTTACATTGTGGGCGGGTTTGTGCCCCAACTCAACACCAACGCCGCTGCCGGAAATGGGCCGGCTTTTGTCATTGAAGCGGATGAATACGACCACATGTTTTTGGGGCTGCATCCCCAAATTGCGGTACTTACCATCGCCGAGTGGGACCACCCCGATATTTTTCCCACGCCCGATGATTTGCGCCGGGCCTTCACTAAATTTGCCCGGCTTGTACCACCCGCCGGCCTGATTATCGGGTGCGGTGATGCGCCGGGTGTCAGTGCGGTGTTGCAGCAAGCCGCCGCCAGGGTTGAAACCTACGGATTTTCTGCCGAAAACGGCTGGCGCGTGGTTGAACTCCAGCCCAACCAGCGGGGGGGCTCTTCCTTCCGCCTGGTCTCCCCGCTGGCCAACCCCGTAGCTGTGTCGCTGGCGCTGCCGGGCAGGCACAACGCGCTCAATGCGGTGGCAGCCATAATTGTGGCGCGCGAGCAGGGCGTAGATTTAACAATTGCTGCCAAAATTTTGGGGCAGTTTACCGGTGTAGAGCGCCGGTTTCAGCTAAAGGGCCAGACTAACGGCATCACCGTTGTTGATGATTACGCCCATCACCCGACCGAAATCAAGGCGACGCTGGCTGCGGCCCGAACCCGATTTGCCGGCCAATCCGTGTGGGTTATGTTCCAGCCCCACACCTTTAGCCGCACGTTGTCTTTGCTGGATGATTTTGTCACGGCATTTCAGGACGCCGACCACGTGATTATTGTTGATATTTTCCCTTCGCGGGAAAAAGATGAAGGGCGGGTGAACAGCGGCGACATTGTCAGCCGGATGGAGCACGCTGATGTTCGCTACATTGGGCCGCTGGCCGAGGCTGCCGATTACCTGTCGACCCACCTTTCTGCGCCGGCTGTGCTGCTTACGCTGGGCGCGGGCGACGGATATCAAGTGGGTGAATGGGTGTTGGATAACATAGCAGGGGAGCAGGTTTTAAGTAGCAAGTAGCAAGGAGCAGGGGAGCCGGCGTACTGGCTACTGAAATCTGGCTACTGACTACTGGGGAGACGATTGAATGAGTGAGAAGAAATTAAAAATAGTAAAGGGTAGTTTAACGCAATCGAGCAGGGGTGAAGCAGCGGAAGCGGTTGAGCTTTCGCCGGCTGAACAGGCCGAGGTGGCCCGGTTTAAAGCCATGACCGCAGAACGCGCGGCAAAGCAGGCCACGGTTCAGCGATTAATTGCCAAACTGCGGGAAAAAGGCAGATTTTCAAACGCTGCCTGATGAGTAACGATACGCCACCGGCAGCGCGTTGGCCAAAGCCGTTTTTTGCCGCGCTGGCCGAAACTTTTGGCAGTAAGCCAAGGTTCGATGAACCGTTATCGGGGCGCACTACGTCTCGACTTGGCGGCCCTGCCGAGGTGTGGCTGCCGGTAACCACCCTGACAGAGTTGGTGGAAGCCGTGAAGCTGGCCCGTCAATTTCAGGTGCCCTGTTTCATTTTAGGGGGCGGCGCCAATTTGCTCATTGGCGATGGCGGCCTGCGGGGATTGGTTATCGGTAATCGGGCCGGGCAGGTTTATTTTTTGCAAAAAGACACGCCGGCAGTGGTAACGGTAGAAAGCGGGGTGGTGCTGCCCAACCTGGCCCGGCGCTGCGCTCGCCGGGGTTTGAGCGGGCTGGAGTGGGCGGTTGGGGTGCCCGGTACAATCGGCGGAGCGATCACCAACAATGCCGGCGCTTACGGCAGCGATATGGCCGCAATCCTCATCCGGGCAGAGCTGCTCTCGCCGGATGGTGAGCGGGTGTGGCAGCCGGTCACCTGGTTTGAATACGCTTATCGCACGTCGGTGGTTAAAAAAAGCCCCCGGCGGGAATGGGTGGTGTTGCAGGCGGAACTTCAATTGACTGCGGCTCCCGCCGACGAAGTACAGGCCCGAATGACCGCCTTTAATGAGCGGCGAAAAGGCAGCCAGCCTCCGGGAGCAACGATGGGCAGTATGTTTAAAAATCCGCCGGGGGATTATGCCGGACGCCTCATTGAGGCCGCCGGCTTAAAAGGACATCAAATTGGGCAGGCCCGGATTTCACCCGCTCACGCCAATTTTTTTCAGAATCTGGGGGGAGCTACAGCCTTTGAGATGATTGAGCTAATCAATCTGGCCCGCTCAACAGTTGAGGCCAGGTTTGGCATCAAGCTGGAATTAGAAATAGAGGTAATCGGTGAGTTTGAATCCTAAACAAGCAAAAAAAATCCGCGTTGGTGTTTTATTTGGGGGCCAAAGTGGTGAGCACGAAGTGAGCCTCGCCTCGGCCACCAGTGTCATCAACGCTATAAATCAGGATAAATATGAAGTAGTGCCGATTGGCATCAGTAAAGCCGGCCAATGGCTGGCCGGGGGCGATGTTCACCAGCAGCTCATTGAGGCTGCTGCCGGGCATCCGGTGTTGGGCAATTTGCCGGAAGGCGACGTGGCGCCGGCGGAAAAATCGTTGGCTCTGCCCATTTCTGAAACCGGCCCGCTTGATGTAATTTTCCCCGTGCTGCACGGCCCGCTGGGGGAAGATGGCACGGTGCAGGGGTTTTTAGAGCTGGTGGGTTTGCCTTACGTGGGAGCCGGCGTAGTGGGCAGCGCCGTGGGCATGGACAAGGCCATTTGCAAAGATATTTTTAAGGCGCACGGTTTGCCCATTGTGCCTCATCGGGTTTTTTTACGGCGTCAGTGGCAAGCCAATCCCGACAGCGTGCTGGCTGCATGTGAAGCAGCGTTGGAGTACCCGGTGTTTGTGAAACCGGCCAATTTAGGCAGCAGCGTCGGCATCAACAAAGCCACAGACAGCGCAAGCTTGCGGAGCGCGTTGAGCGAGGCCGCGCTGTACGACCGCAAACTGGTGGTTGAACAGGGCGTAGATGCCCGCGAGATTGAGGTGAGCGTGCTGGGCAATGATGAGCCGGTGGCCTCGCTGCCGGGCGAGATAATTCCCTCGCGCGAATTTTACAGCTATGCGGCCAAATATATTGACGATGACTCAGACCTGCTCATTCCCGCTCCCCTGGAACCGGCGCAAACCCGGGAGATTCAGCAACTGGCCATTGATTCATTTATTGCTCTGGATTGTTGCGGCCTGGCTCGCTGCGATTTTCTGCTGGATAAGTCAACCGGCCAAATATTTATCAACGAGTTAAATACCATGCCGGGTTTCACTCCCATCAGCATGTACCCCAAATTGTGGAAGGTCAGCGGACTGCCTTACAGCGAACTCATTGACCGGTTAATTGAACTGGCCCTTGAACGACACGAAGATAAACAGCAATCCAGTACCTCATTTGATGTAAGTAAAGCGCAGTAAACAGTAGCTCCTCGTTCCCACGCCGGCGCATGGGAACGAGCATCTGACTATTGATATCTGAAAAGAACTATGTTCAGAGCAAAGAGAAAGAGGCGTCGCCGCCGTTCAGAAGTTCGGTTGGGCGCACAATCAATCAGATACGAAACCACGGCCACGCGCCCGGCGCTGACGTTTTTGCCGGTGCTAAGGTTTTGGCAGTTGCGCGGGGCCAAAATTTGCGGCGTAGTGGTTCTGGCGGTGGTTGGGTGGATAATTTATTCGCTCTTTTCAACCCCTGCATTTTTTGTGTACAATGCAGAGATTGACGGCAATGCGGCCTTATCCAACCGCGAAATCTATGCTGCCAGCGGGGTGGATAGCCAAAGTATTTTCTGGATTGACCCGGAGCAGGTGGCAGCCCAAATTACGGCTTTGCCAAACATCAAATCTGCCGGCGTATCGGTAGCTTTGCCGGACCGGGTGGCCTTTGAGGTTGTTGAGCGTCGCCCCCAACTGCTGTGGCAAACCGGCGAAAGTATCTGGTGGGTTGATGCAGAAGGAACCATTGTCCCCCCCCGGACAAAAACTGAAGAGATGCTAAAAATTATTGACGATGATATGCAGCCCATGGAAGCGGGCTACCAGGTTGACCTCAACATTATTAAAGGGGCGCAAGCGTTGCGCTTGCTGGCCCCGGATGTGTCGGTCATTCGGCACACCCGGGCTCAGGGTTTAATTGTGGCTACGCCCGAAGGCTGGCCGGTTTATTTGGGAGACGGCAGCCAAATGCGGGCCAAGTTAGTGGTATTGAGCACGCTCCTGCCGGATTTGCGGGCAGAAGAAAACCCACCCATGTATATTGATCTGCGCAATCCGCTGCGGCCTGTCTACAAATTAAGACCGGTGTTTCGCATAGAGACAATTACACCTCAACAGTTTCCCCGGCCTGTCTACCCGGCACCCCGTCTGCTTCAGCCGCCACCACGACAACCCTAGTACAGCTTGGTGGAAATCACCCGGCAGTTAGCGCACTTCTTATAGTAATTTTAAGGAAAAATACAAGATGTTGTGGTATAGGGTCTTGCAAAATACTATATGTTGTGGTACACTACACGTTACACCTTACCGTCTTTATGCAAATAAAGGTCAGTTAAAGTGTACTCCTGTTGCCGGCACGCATAATGTAAACAGCTATCACCAGACAGAAATTTGTTGGGAGGAGGTATAGAGTGGAGCGCACGGTTGTGGCTTTAGATGTGGGCACCACAAAAATCTGTACATTAATTGCCGAAGTTGGCCCTCCCCCGGAAAATATGATGCGGATTGTGGGCGTGGGCAACGTTTCTTCCCGTGGAATTCGCAAAGGCGTGGTGATAAATGTAGGCGAGGTGGCAACGGCGGTAACGGAGGCTATTCACCGGGCTGAGCGCACTTCCGGGTACGAAATTGCCAGCGCCTATGTAGGCTTGGCCGGGGCGCACATTAACGCCGTAAATAGCCGGGGGGTGGTAGCTATTAGCCGGGGCGAGCGTGGTATTTGCCCGGTAGATGTTGAGCGGGCGCTGGAATCGGCGCGGGCTATCGACATCCCTCACAACCGGGAAGTCGTTCACATTATCCCGCGTGGCTTTTCTGTAGATGGTGATGACGGCGTGCGTGATCCGGTGGGGATGCAAGCCTATCGTCTGGAAGTGGAGGCGCACATTGTTACCGGCGCTACTTCTTCCATTAGAAACCTGATTAAATCTGTGCAAGGCTCTCAGGTTCATATTGATGCCCTGGTTCTGGAGCCGCTGGCATCCGGTCAATCCATTCTAACCGAGATTGAACGGGAGATGGGCGTGGTGCTGGTTGATATCGGTGGCGGCACGACAGATGTAGCCATTTTTATTGAAGGCAGTATCTGGCACACCGTCGTCCTTCCTACCGGCGGCGAGCAAATTACCAACGACATCGCCATTGGTTTGCGGACACCCTACGATACCGCCGAAGAAATCAAGGTAAAGTACGGTCACGCGCAGCCTCAGGCAGTAATGCCGGAAGAAATGGTAAAAATTGATGTCTTTGGCGCCAGTGACCAGCAGCAGCTTCCGCGTCAATTTTTGGCCGAGGTGATTGGGGCCAGAGTAGAAGAAATCTTTGAGATGGTTCTCAAGGAAATCAAGCGGAGCGGCTACGACGGCTTGCTTCCGGCGGGCGTAGTATTATGCGGCGGCACGGCTCAACTGCCGGGTTTAAAGGATTTGGCCCGAGAAGTTATGAGACTGCCCACCCGTGTGGGAGAGCCGGAAAACCTGCGGGGATTGGTTGATACGCTGCACAGCCCGGCATTTGCAACCAGCGTGGGTTTATTAGAGTGGGGAATAGACCATGATTTGCCCCAACCCGCCAGACAACCTGCCCGCAACTCAATAAAAATGCCTGGCTGGCTAAAAACGTTTTTACCTGGATAAATGCAATTAACAATGAATAATGAATAATGAATAATTATCAGAACCACGTGAGTAATTCATCAAAATTTGTAACTACTTACCCCCCTCTAACTCCCCCCTCAGGAGGGGGGAGGACTTAA
>CAYWSS010000292.1:0-7303 GCA_964460505.1 uncultured Caldilineaceae bacterium
ATCGCCTTCGACAAACTCAGGCTGCGCGTCGTTGCCTGAGCTTGTCGAAGGCAACAGGGGGGGGGGTGAACGGTTACAAACAGAGGGTTGGTTGAGGCGTGCGGGTTAAGGTTTAAATCCTTTTGGCCACTCGGTGTGTTGGTCGTAGTTGGCCTTGCTCAGATCAACCTTTTTTAGTTTGGCTCGCCGAAAGTTGGCCCCGTTTAGATTGGCTTTGCGCAAGTTTGTCCCTGTCAGATCGGCATCGCGTAGATCTACCCGACGCAAATCTGCCCCGTCCAGACTGGTTTTTCCCAGGTTGGCCCATCGAAGATCAGCATCGCGCAGGACAGCATCCTCCAGGTTGGCCTTAATTAATTTGGCCCAACTCAGGTTGGCTTTTCTTAAATTGGCCTTTTCCAGGTTGGCATTCTCAAGATTTGCTTTACGCAGATTCGCATCTTCCAGGTTGGCTTTTCTTAAATCTGCCCCTTGCAAATTGCTATTCTGCAAATTAAATTTCCTCAAATCCTGCCCCTTAAGATCCGCTTTTCGCAGATCTGGCGGCTCTTTCTTTTTCCTGGCTTGAGCAACCAGTTTCTTTACTTTTTTTGGGCTGAGTTTTGCAGCCATACGTGCAATCTCCTCATTTTTGTCATTGGTGACGCTGTGGATGCTTTTGGTAATAACTTAATTGTGAGCGCATGGGCAGCGGGAAAACTCCGCAGTTTTCAATTATAATTTAGACCCAATAAGTGTTGAAATGGTCTTTGTGCAAAAGTGGTTTTGTATGCTGATAGCGAAAAGTGTAAACCAATCTCCTGCTCTATTTCAGACCAAATGAAACGATGCCCGTAACTGTTATTCGCCCGGGGAACTTTTGCCCCTGACGGCTTCGGAAATGGCAGCGAAAATATCGATGGGGACCGGGAAAATCACGGTAGAATTTTTCTCTACTGCGATTTCTGTGAGCGTTTGCAAAAATCGCAGTTGTAATGTGGCCGGCTGCTGGCCAATTATATTGGCGGCTTCAGCAAGCTGTTTAGAGGCTTCAAATTCTCCGCTGGCGTGGATAATCTTGGCCCGCTTTTCCCGTTCTGCTTCGGCTTGCCGGGCCATGGCTCGCTGCATAGTTTGGGGCAGTTCCACATCCTTGACTTCAACCAGCGAAACCTTAATTCCCCACGGCTCGGTTTGTTCATCAATAATTTGCTGCAATTCTTCGTTAACCTTCTCCCGGTGGGCCAGCAACTCATCCAATTCGCTCTGGCCAATTACGTTCCGCAGCGTGGTCTGGGCAATTTGCCAGGTCGCCCGCCGATAATCCTCAACCTGAATAATCGCCTTGCCGGGATCAAGAACGCGGAAATAGACCACCGCGTTCACTTTGAGAGTGACGTTATCCCGGGAAATCGCTTCCTGCGTGGGAACATCCAAAGTGACGGTCCGCAAATCAATCTTCTGCATTTTATCAATGAAGGGGATAATAAAGAAAAGGCCAGGCCCTTTGGCCCCTGTAAAGCGACCCAACCGAAAAATAACGCCACGCTCATACTCCTGCACAACCTTAACCGCTGAAAAGAGAAGAAATAGCAGAATAATACCGATAAAAAACAGACACGGAATCAAACCTAACAGGGCTTCCATATTTATTGCCTCCTTGCGTTACATGGATTCTGGAATGAGGGTAAACCCCTTTGATTTGATTATAATACAATGGGCCGAAAACACAATTAAAAAAGCGGGTGCATCAGTTTGAGCGGGGTACCAAGGAAAGCCTTGATGTAACGGCGGGTAATTTCCGGGGCTTCAAATTGGGGCCAGTGGCTAACCCGGGGCAGAATGCGTAAATCTGTGTCGGGCCATTCACCGGCCAGGGCGCTGGCATCTCGCAGCGGAACGGTGTTGTCTTCCATGCCCCAGATGGCCAGCGCCGGCGTCTCAATTGATTTGAGTTTGCCACGCAAGTCCCCCCGGCGCATAGCCCAAAAACATTCGGCCCGAATGCGCCCCTGGCCGGGGCGACGGGCATCTTCGCGCAGTCGCTCGTAATCAACCATTTTTACGCCGCTGCGGGCGGCAAACGAGGCCGGGCGCATCAACCGGTCGGCAATACCCACCAACAGCGGTTCGAGCAGGCCGCTGAGTAAATCCAGCAGCGGCACAGATTCTACAATAACCACCGGCGAAATGAACAAATTCATAAACAGCGATAAGTGGCCGCTGATCGTCGGACACAGCAGCACCATCCGTTCAACCAAATCCGGATGGCGCATTGCCAGCGTGACGCTGATCATCCCCCCCATTGAGTGGCCCACCAGGACAACGGGCTGCCCGGCGCTCACCTGCCGGATAAGGCCCGCCAGCAAGTCGGCGTAGCCATTAATTGAGGCCGGCTCCGGGTTTTTTGGAGATTGGCCAAATCCCGGCAAATCCACCGCCATACAGCGAAACCGGCGTCCAAAGTGCGGAATAAGGGGCGACATGGCATACCACGAGCTTGACCAGCCATGAATTAAGAGAACCAGTTGTCCTTTGGGGTTACCGGCTTCGTGTACATGTATTTGTTGTCCGTTTACGTTGTAAAAGTCCACTCCGTTGCTTCCCCCGATCGAAATTGTCCTAATGCTGAAAACTCCGCAGAAACAGCTTGACTGTTTTGTCGTCAACGAATGGGCAGAATAAACGAATAGCGTCCCCTCATTCGTTTACGCCGGCCCTGCCCGCAGGCGCAAGTGTTCGTTGCCCATTTGTTGACACTCTCTGCGTTGGCCGCGAACCCAGTTGTGCGGAGTTTTCAACCTAATGTTAACGCAAGAACAGGCGAAGGACAATAGGAAATCGGTCAGTGAGTTTTTTGTACGCAAATCCTACCCTGGAATAAACTTGCGAATAGCCTCCGGGACATTCTGCCCGGCCTCAATGTGGAAGCGAATCAGGCGGCGGCCATTTTCCTGCAGGGCGTTGTAATCACCCTGAGCCTGGGCCGCCAGCAGCGTGGCAAAGCTGTATTTTTCACCCGGAATTTCGACGTCGGTGGCGGGGGTGTGGGTAATCTGGATAAACACGCCCTTGTTGCCGTCGCCCTTGTGCAACTGGCCGGTGGAATGCAGGAATCGCGGGCCGTAACCGACGGTGGTGGCTACACGCAAACCGGTGCGGATGGTCAGGCGCAAATCGTTGAGCGCGGCATCAATTTCTTCACCGTAGGGCAGGTAGGCCATAATGGCCACGTAATCGCCGGGGCGGGTTTGGGCCAGGAAATTTTGCAAGGCTTCGGCCACGGTTTCGCCCATGGCCGGGCCGTAGGCGTCCACGTCATCGTAATCAAGGGTGGGGGCTTCGGCGGGCAGCGCGCCGTGGGCTTCAAATTCGGCCATCAATTCGCGGGCTTTCACCTTGGCCTGCTCCACATTGGGCTGGTCGAACGGATTGATTTTGAGCACGGCTCCGGCGGCGGCGGTGGCCATTTCCCAGCGAAAAAACTCCTGCCCCAAATCTTCCAGTTCGTCCATGTCAACCCACACCACCGGATGCCCGCCGGCTGCCAGCACATCCACCCGGCCATCCAGCGCGGCGTTATCATCGCCGGCTATGCGTAGATAGACAATGACGCGGTCGCGATTGTAAAAGGCGGCTTCGGTCATAGCCTCGTCCACCACCGGCAAAATGCCGAGGCCCTGTTTGCCCAGACTTTCGGCAATCAACTGCTCAACCCACACCCCAAAGGCGGCAATGGAGGGGGAGGTAAAAAAGGTCACTTTGTCGCGCCCCAGCAGGGCCAGTTCGCCCAGCGCCGCGCCCAGTTGCAAGCCCGGATTATTCAGCGCCGGATTGTGGCAGGCATTGGCCATACTTTCGGCCCGGCGCAGTAATTTACCCAAATTGACCCCGATGAGCGCCGCCGGAACCAATCCAAAATGGGTCAGCGCCGAATAGCGCCCGCCAACGTTGGGGTTGGCGTGAAACACGCGCCGAAAACCTTTTTCCTGCGCCAGCTTTTCAAGACCGCTGCCGGCATCGGTGATGGCTACAAAATTTTCGCCGGGGTTTTCTTTTTGCTTGCTCACCCGCCCGTAGAAATATTTGTAAAAGGAGAGCATTTCCAGAGTGCCGCCCGATTTACTGGACACCAGGAACAGCGTCTTTGCAACATCGGCCACCTGTGCGGTGACGGCGGCCACCTGCTCGGGGTTGGTGCTGTCCAGCACGGTCAGCGGCAGGCCGTTTTCTGCGCCAAAAGTTTGCATATAAACTTCCGGGGCCAGGCTGCTGCCGCCCATGCCCAGCAGCACCACTTCCGTAAAGTCTGCCGCTTTCACCCCGGCGGCAAAGGTAGTCAGGTCGTCAATTTGGGCCATCATCTCATCCGGCAGGTTGAGCCAGCCCAGCCGATTGGTCAGGTCGCTGGTGGCCGCCGCCTGTTCGGGGTCGGCCACCCAGACCGCGCCGTCCACATTCCACATACGCCCGGCCACGTTGGCCGCGTTCCACGATTTCAGGCGGATATCGACATTGCCCTGCACCGCCCCCAAATCCATCGTCATCGGGCTGACCTGCTGCGAAACAATGGCTTCCCGCTTTTCTTCCAGCGTGTCGAGCAGTGTCACAAAGGCGTTGGCAAAGGCCACCACTCCGTCGTCCTGCAATTTGGCGGTGGCCTCACCGTAGCTGATATCAAACGCTGCCAGTTGCTCCAGCAGGGCCGGCGCTTCGTCCAGCCCCTCCTCAATGCTCAACCGGATTTCGCCGTGGTCTTTCAGGGCCTCAACCGTGGCCGGCGGCAGCGTATCAACCGTGTCGGGGCCAACCAGCTCCTCGGCGTACAGCACATCGCGGTATTCGGGATTTTTGGTGCTGGTGCTGGCCCACAGCGGTCGCTGCACACGCGCCCCTTTTTCGGCCAGCTTTTGGAAGCGTTCATCGCCAAAAACCTCTTTGAATTTTTTGTAGGCCGCTTTGGCATTGGCAATGGCCAGCTTCCCTTGCAACGCCTGGGCATCCGGCTGATTGGTTTCGGCCAGCAGTTTGTCGAGCAGGCCGTCTACCCGGCTCACAAAAAATGAGGCTACCGAGGCCACCTGATGCAAATCGCCGCCGGCGGCATCCAGCTTTTCCAGTCCGGCAATGTAGGCATTGGCCACATCAATGTAATTTTGCAGCGAAAACATCAGGGTGACGTTAACGTTGATGCCGGAGCCAATCACCTCGGTAATGGCCGGCAGCCCGGCATTGGTGGCCGGAATTTTTATCATCAAATTGGGGCGGCTGACCGCCTCAAACAAACGTTTGGCTTCGGCCACGGTGCCTGCGGTATCGTGGGCCAGTTTGGGCGATACTTCCAGGCTGACGTAGCCGTCGTTGCCGTTGGTGCGCTCGTAAACGGGCTGCAACACATCGGCGGCGTTCCGGATATCTTCAATGGCCAACGCCTCGTACAAATCTTTAATAGGGATGGTGGGATTGGCCGATACAATCTCATCAATCTGGGCATCGTAGGCTTCGCTGCCGGAGATGGCCTTTTGAAAAATGGCAGGATTGGAGGTGACACCCACCACGTAATCCTCGGCCACCATCCGGGCCAACTCGCCATCTTCCAGCAGGCTGCGCTCAATATTGTCGTACCAGAGCGATTGGCCCAACTCTGAAATTTTCCCTAACACATTGTCTGTCATTGTTTCTCTCCATTCTTAAATGCCTAATTAAGCGTTTACAATTAACCACCTGCGGCAATTATTGACAGAAAATTATCAAAACCGCTCATTCCTGACTCACAAATAGCTGCATCGCCCCCGGGTTAAGCCAAAGAGTGACGGATTCGCCTACGGGCGGCAACACGGTCGATGGCATCTCAAACGTCAGCGTTGGCCCTGCCGGGGTGGATACCGAAACCTGGTAAAATCGCCCGCGAAACAGGCGGGAGGTGAGGGTTCCTGCAACGGTCATTGCCCCATCGACAGGCTCAACTGACGCGGCTTCGGGGCGAACCAGTAGCGTTACCTTTTTACCGGCGGGATATTTTTGCGCGCCCGGCACCGGCCAGATTCCCAACGGCATTTTAATAGTACCGCGCCCCGCACTGATGGCCGGCAGCAGGTTAGAAAAGCCCAAAAAGCGGGCCACAAACGGCGTGGCCGGCCGGTGAAAAATCTGCTCCGGGCTGCTCTCCTGTTCAATTTGTCCCCTGTTCATCACAATCACCCGGTCGGCCACGGCAAAGGCCTCGGTTTGGTCATGGGTGACGTACACCGCCGTAAGCCCCACCGTTTTTAATATTTGCCGGATTTCCAGCATCAACCGCTCCCGCAGGGCACGGTCCAGCGCGCCCAGCGGTTCATCCAGCATCAACAGCCGGGGATTGGGGGCCAGGCTGCGGGCCAACGCCACCCGCTGCCGCTCGCCGCCGGACAGGATGCTCACATCGCGGCGCTCAAAGCCGGTCAGGCCCACCAGCTCAAGCATCTGGGCCACCCTGGTGTCAACCTCGGCGGACTGTTTCATTTGCAGGCCAAAGGCCACGTTCTGCCCCACGTTTTTGTGGGGAAACAGGGCGAACTCCTGAAACATCAGCCCGAAATCCCGCTGGTAGGGCGGCACGGGGGCAATATCCTGCCCATCAAACCAAATGTGGCCGCGGCCGGCTATTTCCAGCCCGGCTATCAGGCGCAGCAGGGTAGTTTTTCCGCAGCCGCTGGGGCCCAACAAACAGAGAATTTGCCCCTCGTCCAGTGCAAAAGAGAGGTTATCAACAGCAGGCGCGCCGGCAAAAGATTTGGACAGATTTTCAACGGTGAGGATTGCTGACCCCATCCCGGCTACTCCACCTTAACCCGCACTTTGTGGCGGGCCACCTGAGATTCACCGGCAATTCTCACTTCCAGCGTGTACCCGGTATCGCGTTCGGGGCATACTTTTAACCGGCCAACCGGCTCAACTGACTGGCCGTCGAGCCAGACCTCGGCCTGCCCTTCTACGTTCCAGTCCAGTTCGGTGCAATCATCATATTCAATGACCGCGTCTTTGGCGCTAAACAGGACACTGAATTGTCGCGCCGGGACATTGGTTACGGTTGGCTCCACCGTACCCGAGGGAATCGGCACGGGGGCTGTTGGGGTGGCGGAGGGGCGAATAAAAGGTGTGGGCAGGGCAAAATCGGTGACCGGTGTGGGGGTTTTGGGCGGGGGTGGGGTAAAGGTGGGCACTTTGGTACTGGTGGGCGTGGGCGAGCCGGGGGTAGGGGTGTTCGGTTTGGCGGTGGGCAGGAATCGCTCAATGGTGGCGGTGGGGGGAACAGTGGGGGGGGACGTTATGGTCGGGGGGGGCG
>CAYWSS010000293.1:0-7302 GCA_964460505.1 uncultured Caldilineaceae bacterium
ATATACGCCATAAATTGCAGAAAACCGGCAACCGGGTTGCGGTTCTCCACCTATGATAGATACAAATAAATTAACGTTTGGTGTACTGCGGCGCTTTTCTGGCGCGCTTGAGACCGGGTTTTTTCCGTTCTTTAGCGCGAGCGTCACGGGTTAACAGGCCGTTGTCCCTAAGCGATTTGCGGTAATCGGGGTCAGCCTTAAGCAAGGCGCGGGCAATGCCTAACTGAACGGCACCGGCCTGGCCGGTAACACCACCCCCCGAAACTATTACAGTAATATCAAAGCGACCTTCGGTGCCGGTAACTTTGAGCGGTTTGCCAATTTGCCCCTGGTCCACACCACGGGAAAAATACTCTTCAGCGGCCTTATCGTTTACAACAAAGGTATTTCCAGAACCACCCGTATGCAAACGAACCCGTGCAGTGGCTTCTTTGCGCCGGCCAAGACCTTCATAATAGTGCGTATCTGACATAATTTTTCTTCCTCAGAAACTTAATTGATAATCGATTTATATTTCTAATGTTTTGGGCTGCTGGGCCTGGTGGGGGTGATTGGGGCCAGCATATACTTTTAATTTCTTGAACATTTTGCGGCCCAGGCGATTTTTAGGCAACATTCCGCGCACGGCGCTTTCGAGCACGCGGTTGGGAAATTTTTGTAGTTGGTCGCGAAGCGTAATTTCGCTCAATCCGCCCGGATAACCTGAGTGTCGATAATATTTCTTTTGTGTCAGCTTCTGGCCTGTGGTATGTACTTTTTCCGCATTTACAATGACCACATAGTCGCCACAATCCACATGGGGGGTATAAATAGCTTTATGTTTTCCCCGAAGAATGGTAGCCACTTGCGTAGCCAGACGACCTAATGTTTGGCCCTGAGCATCAACCACATACCAATCGCGTTGAATATCCTGTTCTCTGGCGCTTATTGTTTTCACTTATAATTCTCCTCTACAAGACAATCAACCACTTGTCTTACGTACTTTCAGGATAGGTTACTTTTATTAAAGATAAACCGTGAGCCGGGGCCGGAGGGGCAGACCGTTTCAAATCCTGAGCCTCCAGAATATCTTGCACGTCATTGGCAGATAAATGACCTAACCCTACCTGCACCAATGTACCGGCAATATTTCTTACCATCCGGTATAAAAAAGCATTGGCTGTAATGTAAAAACTTAACCGGTTGCTTTCTTCTGCCATCCACTTGGCTTGCATTACGTTGCGTACCGTATTGTTGCCCTGAGGCGGTTTACCAAACGAGGCAAAATTATGACTGCCGAGCAAACCCTGACCGGCAAGGTTCATAGCTTCCATATTTAGCCGTGGCTTTATATGGGTGGCATATCGCCGTTCTAAAACGTTTGGCCAGTCTTGATTGACAATCTGGTAGCGGTAACTTCTACTTAGCGCCCCAAACCGGGGATGAAAATCACGATTTACTATTGTTAAGTCGTTGATGACAATATCGCGCGGCACGGTTGCGTTTAAGGCGCGATGCAGGTCATCTAATGAGTGACGCCAGTTACAGTTAAAGGCAATCACCTGCCCGGTTGCGTGTACTCCGGCGTCGGTTCTGCCCGCTCCGTCAATTCTTATCACGGATTGGGTAATTTCTCTTAGAGTTTTCTCTATCTCTCCCTGAACAGTTCGCTCTTTAGCCTGAATTTGATAGCCAAAAAAGTCGGTGCCATCATATCCTACCGTGGCTTTGTAGCGTTGCTCACGGGTCACTGGTTACCCCTCTAACTTAGGCTGCAAGGTCAACCAGTTCAATCAGGGCCATATTGGCAGAATCACCTCTGCGCGGGCCTAATTTGTAAATTCGGGTGTATCCCCCGGACCGGCTCTCCATACCGGGGCCAATCTCATCAAAGAGTTTTTGCAACACTGCCGGCTCGTGAAGTTCACGAGCCGCCAAACGGCGCGAATGTAGATCACCGCGTTTAGCCAGGGTTACAAGTTTTTCGGCAATGGGCTGAATAGCTTTTGCTTTTGCTTCGGTAGTTTTAATCCGATTGTGTTTAAACAGTTGGGTAGTCAAGCTTCTAAATAGAGCTTTTCTTTGATCTTTTGAACGGCCTAATCTACGGCCCATAATATTATGTCGCATTACTAAATCTCCTAAAAGCCAGGTGGCGCGATGAAATCAAATCACTCAATAAAATCTGGAACTATTGCACTGGGGGTGGGGTTTATGCCTTCTGCGGCAATCATTTCAAGATATCCCTTGTCTTCCAATTTGTCCATCAGTTCATCCAATGACTTCTGTCCAAAGTTTCTGATGGCCAGAATTTCATCCTGCCCTTTCTTGAGCTTCTCCAGAATCTCACCGACTTGCGTGATACCAGCCCGTTTCAGGCAGTTGTAAGCCCTAACGGTCAGTTCAAGGTCTTCAATAGGCATTTCTTTTACATTGCCGGGAATACCGCCAGTTTCCTGAGGTTCTTCCGGTATTTCGGCCTCGGTTACGCCACCGGCCACCAAAGAAAAGTGCTGCACCAGAATTTTGGCAGATTCATTTAAGGCATCGTGCGGCAAAATTGTTTCGTCGGTGGTTACATCCATTCTCAGGCGGTCGTAATCGGTGGCTTGCCCAATACGAGCGCGTTCAACCACATAGTTAGCTTTGCGAATGGGGCTAAAAATAGCATCTACCGGAATTTCGCCGATAGGTAATTTACCGCGTTCTTCTGCCGGCGAATAGCCTCGGCCCATCTGCACCACAAGTTCAATATCAAGCTCGGCGTCAGGTGAATCTGCGGTAAGCAGGTAAAGTTCCGGGTTCATAATATCAACATGGGGCGGGGCTTCCAGGTCACCGGCGGTAACAACACCTTCCCCTTTGATTTCCACTCGCAATCGAGCGGACTCATTTTGGTGTAATTTTAGCCGAAGCTGCTTTACATTGAGAATGAGCGCTGTCATATCTTCGCGCACACTGGGAATATCAGAGAATTCGTGATGAACACCACTCACTCTGATAGAAGTAACCGCGGCTCCGTACAGGGAAGAAAGCATGACTCGGCGCAGGGCATTACCCAGAGTAATGCCGTAACCACTTTCCAGCGGGCTAATTACAAACCGACCATAACTTCTTGAACTGGCTTCAGTTTCTATTTTAGGTAAAACCAGATTGAATTCAGACAACGGAACACCCTCCGTAATAAATGCATACTAAGTTTGATACGTAACTATAAAACAGCAATTGTTTAACCTCATTACTACTTCTGACAATTTTAAGGATAACTTTCTTACCCAAATTAGCGGCTGTAGAACTCAACAATTAGCTGTTCATCGAGGGTGGTATCTATGTGTTCGCGGGCAGGAGTGCTAACTACGCGGGCAGAAAATTCGCCGGCGTTCAAATCCAACCAATCCGGCACACGCCCCTCATCCAAACCTTGCCCGGCTTCCTTGAAATAACCGTTTTTCTTGCTGTTTTCTCTAACGGTAATTGTATCTTCCGGGCTAACGAGAAACGACGGAATATTTGTTTTTCGACCGTTTACATCAAAATGCCCGTGAGATACCAATTGGCGAGCCTGCGGACGAGACGAAGCAAACCCCAGACGATAAATCACATTATCTAAACGAGTTTCCAAAATCGACAACAGATTTTCGCCGGTCAATCCTTTTTGGTGCTGGGCTATGCTAAAGTAGCGACGGAATTGGCGTTCAAACACACCGTACACCCGCCGAGCTTTCTGCTTGGCTCTTAGCTGGACACGGTAATCCGACTCTTTGCGGCGAAACTGCGACTGGCGGCCATGGAGACCGGGCGGATACGAACGTTTTTCAAACGAGCATTTGGGCGAAAAACAGCGATCCCCTTTGAGGAAAAGTTTTTCCCCTTCGCGGCGACACTGTCTACAAACTGAATCTACATATCGTGCCAATTTATCCTCCTGAATGATAAAATAATTTTCTAACAAATTAAAGAGGTTTACGGGCTTGGCATACCCTTCATCCCTCTCATAAAGAACTTGCTTTACTTAAAGACGCTCCCAAACAAAGTCAGGAAACGAGAAACAAATTGCACTAGACTCTACGCTTTTTAGGTGGGCGGCAGCCATTGTGCGGAATAGGTGTCTTGTCAGTAATAGAAGTCAGCTTCATGTCAGCCGCTTGCAATGAGCGGATGGCTGCTTCTCTACCGGGGCCAGGGCCTTTTACATAGACATCCAGCTCACGTAAACCATGTTCCTGGGCTGCTCTGGCTGCATTTTGAGCAGCTAACTGGGCGGCGTAAGGCGTACTTTTTCGGGAGCCTTTAAATCCACTTGTGCCACCGCTTGCCCAGGCCACTGTGTTACCATGCGGGTCTGTAATGGTAATGATGGTATTATTAAAGGTTGCGTAAATAAATACTTTCCCGGAAGGAATATTTTTTCGTTCTTTTTTACCGCCAGATCGAACCCGTCGCGCTTTTTGCTTTGCCATCGGTCCTCCAAATCAAAATAGATAATCCTAAAATCAAGCCAATTATTACTTACGTGCTGCTCGTTTTTTACCGGCCACGGTTCTACGTGTGCCTCGTCGGGTACGGGCATTGGTGCGTGTTCGCTGCCCATGGGCCGGGAGATTTCTCCGGTGACGCAAGCCTCGATAGCAACCAATTTCTTGCAATCGTTTAATATTTAGACCGACTTCACGTCGCAAGTCACCTTCTACTACGTAATCACGGTCAATGGCATCCCGCAAGCGAACCACTTCATCTTCAGAAAGATCTTTGATCCGAATTGTGGGGTCAATTGCTGTATTTTGTAAGATTTTCTGGCTTGTGGTTAAGCCAATCCCATAAATGTAGGTTAGACCAATCTCAACACGTTTATTGCGAGGCAGGTCAACACCAGAAATACGAGCCATATTACCTCTCCTTATCCTTGGCGCTGTTTGTGCCGGGGGTTTGTACAAATTACACGTATAACTCCACGACGTTTAATGATTTTGCAGTTGTCACATCGACGTTTTACAGAAGGTTTTACTTTCATGATACGCTCTCCTAGCCAAACAGGTAAACAATACGTCGCTTTATTATTTACAATAGAGTTAAAATATCCGGTTCACTATCGGTAACGGCAAACGAGTGTTCAAAATGGGCCGATAGTTCTCCATCGGCGGTTACAACCATCCAGCCATCATCCAACAGGCTTGTTTTCCAGGTGCCAACATTTACCATGGGCTCCAGGGCAATAGTCATTCCCTTTTTTAATCTTATGCCTTTTCCGTGGGTGCCATAATTGGGCACTTGCGGGTCTTCGTGCATTTTGCGGCCTACACCGTGGCCGGTATACTCCCGAACTACATTATAACCGCGCTGCTCAACAAATTGCTGAATTGTCGCCGAAATGTCCTCGGTTCGATTTCCTAATCTTGCCTGCTCAATTCCTTTATAAAGCGACTGTTCCGTAACGTCCAACAAGCGTTGCGCTTTTTCTGAGATGCACCCTACCGGAATGGTGGTGGCGGCATCACCCACCCAGCCTTTGTAATACGCTCCACAATCTACGCTAAAAATATCACCTTCTTGAAGGATTTTATCGTAACTGGGAATACCATGCACCAACTCTTCGTTTACGCACGCGGTAATTGTGGCCGGGAATGGAACGCCCCCCTGGTGAGGGTTTGGATACCCTTTAAACACCGGGCCGGCGTTATGCCGCTTTAGAACATCTTCGGCGATGTCATTCAGCTCTCCGGTAGATACACCGGGTCTGGTATTTTCTTTTATTTCGGCCAAAATCCGGGCAACTATAGCGCCTGCTTTGCGCATCAGCTCTATTTCCTGCCTGGATTTTAGAATAATCCGTCTGGCCCTGTTTGCACGCATACCTTAATAACCTGCAAGGATGCTTTAGTTAACTTTAGTTGATGAAGCCTTCGTAATTACGCATGAGCAATTGGGCTTCAAGTTGTTTCATTGTGTCCAGTACAACGCCAACCACAATCAACAAGCCGGTACTGGTAATAAGCAACGCCTGAGTTTGTGACCCACTCTGACTTATGCCGGGCATAAGGTTTACAATCCAGGGCAAGATGGCCACAAACCCTAACATTAAGGCTCCAACCAGGGTAATGCGCTGAACAACCGCTTCAAGATAAGCCTTGGTTTGGCGACCGGGGCGCTTCCCTAAAATGAAACCACCCTGTCGCTGTAAATTTTCGGCCAGGTTTTGCTGCTTAAAAATAACATCAGTATAGAAGTAGGTAAAGCCTACAACCATCAGGAAGTAAAAGAACCAGTAGGGCCAGGATTGCGGGTTAGGGCTAAACCAGGTAACAATTCCGGTGGCCACACTTGCAATAAACGCGTTATCGCTAAACTGGAACGAAGCAGCCACCGCACTCGGAAAAATCATAATCGACTGCGCAAAGATCAGCGGAATCATGCCGGCACTGTTAACTTTTAGCGGGATATGGGCCGATTGGCCGCCATATACCTTGGTTCCCCGCACCCGCTTTCCGTATTGAACCGGAATTCGGCGCTGTCCTTCTTGCACAAAGGCGATTACCGCAATGGTAGCTACAGTAATAAGCGCAAACAGGATCAAGTTACCCCATTCCTGACGGCTAACAAAGTTAGCAATCTGGCTGGGCATTCGGGCCACAATACCACCAAAGATGATAATTGAAAGGCCGTTACCTACACCTTGCTCGGTGATTAGCTCACCCATCCAAATAGCAATCATTGTACCGGCCACCATTGTAACAAGGGTAGCAATGGTTCCCAAGGGGCTAACACTGAAACCAAAGTCGGTTAGAATTCCCGGCACAGAACTTTGAATAAAAATCACCTGGCCGTAAGCCGACAAAAAGGCCAGCGGCACAGCCATCCAATAGGTATACAGATTAATTTTGTTGCGGCCTTGCTCACCCTCTTTAGAAAGTTCTTGCAACTGGGGAACCAGCGGGGTGAGAAGCTGCATAATAATTGATGCCGTAATGTACGGGTAAACCCCCATAGCCATGACGGAGAAATTTGCCAGCGCGCCCCCCGAAAGCAGGTTCAGGAATTGAACAATGGTGCTGCCACTTTCGCCAGATTCCAAAAAGCCTTGCAGGGCTGCACTGTTTACGCCGGGTACAGGCACGTGGGCTGCCGCCCGGTAAACAACCAGAATTAATAACGTAAAAACAATTTTACGTCGTAAGTCTGGTAGGGTAAATGCGTTTCGTATCGCTTCTAACATCCTAAATTCCTTACTAATGCGTTAGTGTCAGGGCTTAATTTGTCAGCGGTAAAACTTCTACAGTACCGCCGGCCGCCTCAATTTTTTCTTTAGCGCTCTTAGAGTAAAAGCGC
>CAYWSS010000294.1:0-5369 GCA_964460505.1 uncultured Caldilineaceae bacterium
TCAGTTCCCCAGCATTGGCCGCCGCACCACCATCCGTCTCCCCTGTTTTCTATTTTTGTGTCTATCCAACTCATTTACACTTCCTCATACAATCGTTTCGATACCCCCTTCCGCGCTATGTGCGGCATTGATAGCCCTGATAGGCCGCCCGCGCCGCCTCGAAATTGACGGTATACAATTGCTCGTTGCTGCCAATATACCGCAATGGTGATTTGTGCAAAATCCCCTTGCGTTCCAGGCTGGCAACCGTGCGCGGGTTCTCCGCAATATCTGCCGGGCTGAAAGCGTCAGCCGGATTAAATTCCATTATTGAGTTTAATACATTGTATTGAGATTTTGTTATTTTAGACATTTTGCCTCCAAATTTAGCATATAATGATTTGTTAGGCGGCGGGGTTGGCATAAAACACATTGCTATGCTGTTAGTGCGCTCATACCCTGGCGTAGGCTTCCGACGCACACTCACCTATACTATCCCGCAGCTCAGAGTAACCAAAACGCCTGTTACTCCTGATGGTGTTAGCTACACGCCCTTACGGTTACGTGCCGCCTAAAAGGGGTGTTATTGTGCGCCCCCGCTCGATTTTTGCAATCACTTTATTAGCCTCACGATTTTTGCGGGCCAGCCCTTGTCATTCTGTACGTAATGCGCCCGCCACCCATTTAGACTATATTTAGCCGGTTGACCATTATCCCCTATAAATACATCCAAATCAATGCCATATCCCTTTAACATTGGGGCTATTTCTCGACAAACCTCTATATACATCGGGACCGGGTATTTCGATTTGTCGGTTTTGACTTTCCAAATAAGAGTGGGGTCATTTGTGCTCTTCGGCATTGCCATTAGTTCATTGGCGACACAAGTCAAAACGTTGCCGTTGCCGTTTTGTGGGGTTTGCCGTCCTGATTCAGACGGGGCTGCATCTGGCGGGGACTGTATCTGTCTCTCGTTTTTTCGCTGGTCTACATAGGCATCTATTGGGATGCAGCCAGCAGCTATCAATTTTCTCTCATATTCCTCAATAGATGCTATCATACCGTCAGGGTTATCCCCTCTGACTGTCACCGACCACTCGAAGTGTGCGCCTGTTTTCCCTCCGATGGGACCGGCGACCCGTGTCCAGGCCACCGCATTGTGTTCATTACTCATTTTCTGCTCCTGAACTAATTAATTCGCTATAAACGTCAACGGGAACAACCACAGCCATAACATTGCAGCCATCCCGACTATTAACAGAATTATACTGGCTACGGTCAGCCAGTCAACGAGGCGGTTCATTGTCTCACCCATTCCTCAAACGCCCGCCGGGCGTCCCCCTCATTATACGCCCTGGCTTCATCAACCAGGGCCCACCGGCTGCGTGGGCCGGAAATATGGGACAGGTCAGAGACCAGCATAGCAATCGGCTTCGACGACCGGCCATTGCTGTACAGCACAATCTTGTCGTCTCGGCGACGGAACAAGTACGCCATCCGGCCTCGATATTCCCCTATTGCTATATTCTTCCCTACGGGGAATTTTTGGGCCTTAATATTAGCGAGAATTGCTCGCCATAGCATTTCGGCGGGGTCATTCTGCCGGGCTAGAACTTCCTTCAGCCCGGTGGTTACAATCTTTGCGGCGGTTCCCCATAAACCACGATTGTACAACGACGTGGCTCTGGCCGCCGCCGGCGGGTTCAGTTTCCGCAATTGGATTAATTGATTCGCGTGCCGGAAAGTAGACATCAACACACCTCCGGCTGAATACAAAAGGCCAGCCAGTGACGGCCCCTCCGACCGAAACCACGCCTCTGCCGGGTGATGCCGACTGAGAGGCCGCTTTCCAGATTCAGGCAGTATCCCCGGTGGGGCTGCGCTTCAATGGCCGGATTGCCGCTTGCATATTCGGCCTTGAGGTATGCTTCCAGGCCGGTTACTATATCATCCTCAAGAAACCCACACCGGGGGCTTTCAAGGACTTTTGCTTTACCGTTAAATTGCGGCTTGGCCCAGGCCACAATTTGGTTGACACACCAGAGTGTGTCGGGTATACTATTCATTAATCAAGTTCCTTTCTTGACGGCCCCGCCGGTGTGTTTCTGAGGCCCACCGGCGGGGCTTTTTTATTTTTGTATTCGTGTCCACCCTGGAACCGTACCGCATCCGGCTCCGTTGGTTGTCGCGGTCCCGGCCTTTCGTCACCGGGGAGGGCAGACACGAACACAAAAATTATTTAGGGGGCAGTTCGGACACTTTCTGCCACCACAAGGCCACGGCTGCGTGTTCCAGACCTCGGACCTCGTCTGGTGTCCAATAATCAGGCTGTCCGTTTTCCCCATCCCCCCACGCATAAAATGCGGCCCGTCTGAAGTAATTGGTCACAGGCCCATTTTGTGAACCGATTTACTTCTGCCTCGATCATAGCAGATACGCATTTTTCAATGCTGATCTGCTTTGCTTCTTCCCTGGTGGGATAGTCCATAATTTTTACCCTCCTGTTTTTTGCAAAAACTAGATAACTTGATTTGCTTAGGCATTGATTAGACTTTTCATTTCATCTTCTATAGCCCATCAAGTTAACTAATTTTATCATATTTTTATGATTTTGTCAACCTTTTGCGTACAAATAAGACCAGATTAACCTTAAAATTGTCGCATTTGTGCGATAATTTATTGACATATTTATCAAAATCTGATAATATTAATAATGTGTATATTAATTTGTACACTTGACAACAAATGAGAATAATCTGATAATTGGGGAAACGTAGGAAAATGCTCGCATCTATGGCAAAACCAAAATACACTGATTGGGCACAAGTCCCTATTTTGTTGTCTACCCGCGATGTCGCGGACGTACTCGGTGTACATATCAACACCGTTAAACGATTGATTAATGACCAAAAACTACCGGCCAAAAAAATAGGCCGGGCCTGGAAAGTTAGAAAAAGCGACATCAGATCATACATCGAAACCGAATAACGCCGGTTGCTGCGTCTGCAACCGGCTACTCATCAAAAGCCCCGGCTCTATGCCGGGGCTTTTTGGCCTAACAGTCCTTTAACGATGTTAACAATGGGGGAATTGGGCATAAAAATAGTCATTTTTGCCATTTACCAAAGGCAACAAATATGATATAATTATCTTTACCCCGGCCAACTTTGACAGGTGGCCCAAAACGATTAAAATAACAACAGTTGTTTTTGTCCTCAATTTCAGCCGGTTACATTTCGACCCCGACCAGAACTTTTTTTGTCCACAAAAAACCAAATAAAAAAGGCCGTACCTGGTGCAAACAGGTACGGCCAGATAACGAATATCCGTTGTGGGTGATCCAAACCTTAGCCCGGACATTACGCTATACACTTAGTTTAAGGCGTGATACCCTCATCGGTATCGCGCTTTTTTTGTTGGTAAGATGATTATACGGGGGAAATAGCCTCTAGTCAAGATTATGCGTCAGAATGAGCGTTCTGTCAAACGAGGAGAAATTGAGAGGAAAAATTAGCAGCAATGGCAAGGTGCAGATACGGCGCTGTGCCGGATTTGTCCCACCGGTGTCATCCGGCTATGAAAAATTTGAGGCCGATGTTATCGCCAAAACGGTGGCCCAGGGGTTGCCCAGGCCGTCACAATCCGAGGTTTTAGGTATTGCGGTTAGGGCCGGATTAATCCGGCTTGGTTATTTGGACAAATACGGCAATGAGCCGGCGTGATTGATGACTACCGAGTACAAATTGCAAGAGCGGGTGATTAAATACGTAGAACGCCTCTATCCAGAGGTGATGTTTTACTCGGACCTCAACGGCATCAAATTACCGATTGGCCTGGCCGTCAAGGTCAAAAGAATACAACACAAAAAGCGAAAATGGCTCGATATATTCTTCCCGGAACCCAAGCGTGAGTTTGCCGGATTATTTATTGAGCTAAAAAAATCACGGCGCGGCTACCTGACTAAAGGTGGTTTTATCCGGCAGGACGAGCATGTACAGGCTCAATGGCGAACTATACAATACCTCAAAGCCAGGGGGTTTTATGCCGGTTTTGCCGGGGGATACGATGAAGCCACCAGATTGATTAATTGGTATTTTGGAGATGATGATGAGAGAACCACGTGAGGGCAAATTCACACGAGGCAAATTCGAGGTCACGAAACGGCCATATAATCGCCAGTACTGGCTTTACACCATTCGTGATACCACCAGGCCGGACACACACGAAGCGCCAAACCCAATCGCGTTTCAGGCGGTGCCGCGCTATATCCGGCGATGTGACAGTGAGGCCAAAATAGCCAGACTATGGAGCTATCAGACCGAGACCCCGGCACAAATGACCCGGCAGCGGGAAATCAGAACGGCGCGGTTGGTTAACCAGGCGGAGCATCAACGAGGTTTACGGCTAGGGCTAGTAGCGTGACCGCTAAAAGAAGTCTCCTTCTGCAACGCCAAATTATAGCCGCCATTCAAGAACGCGGCCATTTAGAACTATTTACGCCGGAGCAATTTCTAGCGCGGCAGGCGGTCAAGCTGCTCGAAAAGTCTTGTGAGTTATTTCTGGTTTATCCCTGGCGGGCCGCCCAACTGCGTCATCTGCGCGACTTGGCGACTGCGGTTCGTGAAACCTGCCGGGCCGTTTTTGATGACAAAACCCTTTGGCAGTCCGACCCGTTCTATCCAATATCCGGCGCGGAAATAGACAACTTACTTTATGAGTTGGCAGACGTTGGGATAGTGGCAGCATTCATTGCCGAAACCGCCGGGACTATCAGAGGCGAAAAATACAATCTAATTCGACTGGCGTGGGATAAGGCTATGGATGATATAAAGAGGGAAGACAATGGAAATGTTTGAGATTGTGGCCCTTGAAATCGTTAAAATGGACCCAGACCAGAACGGGGACATCCTCTATTTTATCACCCTGGGTAGCAGTACATTTACCGCCAACGAGGATGATGATTTTTTGTCGCCGGAAATGTCCGAGACCGAGGCCCTGCAAAGGGTGGCGGGTCTGCTTAGCCGCTAATGGCGTGACCGGCAAGGAATGGATGAACGTGGTTTTCAATGCACAGGGTTTGCTACGTGTGCCGGTCACGCCGAAAGGAGGGGGTTGGACGCAATGAGCTTGATTAATTGCTGTCCGGCCACCTGACAACGAATCGCGTGTCCCGTTCCTTGACTCGTTTGAGGATTTGAAGGATAGCCTGGTTCATAGACCATCCGTTTTGCCCGGCGAAATCCTCAAGCCAATCGTATAGCTCTTCGGTTTTTAGGCCCCGGAGAGGGAACCTGTCATCAATTTTTTTTGTAGTCATAGTTGGTATTATAGCCGCAAAACCAATGGCGTCAATTTGACGGAACAGAAGGGGTATGGTATAATGTTATTGC
>CAYWSS010000294.1:5469-7300 GCA_964460505.1 uncultured Caldilineaceae bacterium
AAAAAAAATGGACCGAGGTGTTACGGCCTCGGTCCACGAAATACCACATAAACCGCTGGAATAGGCAGCGGGGTGGCTGGATTTATTGTAGCATATACGCCTCCCCATTGCAAGCGCAGCGGGGGGCGTTTTTTGTTTTAATATCCTTGCGGGTTTCCTGTCTATTCCAACTTGTAGACGGGCGGGATGTCATTACATACTGTATGAAATCCCGATAATAAAATATAGCGGTTTCCCGCTAATTCAAAGTTAGGCATACTAAACGATGTTTTCTTATTACGGCGCAAAACCGCCAAATCTAATACGGCACTACCCATCCCCGGAGTGTGACACCATCAACGAACCGTTTGCGGGTTCGGCCCGGTATTCGCTATTGTATTTTAATCGCAATGTAAATTTAATTGATTGCCGGCCGGTGGTAGTTGACACCTGGCATTATCTGCAACAGGCAACGGCGGCGGACATTCTAAGCTTGCCGAGGCCCGCATACAAACAGCCCCTTGATGATTTTAACCTGTCAACAGGTGAGCGTTATTTGTTGGGGTGGCTTGCTGGCCGGGGTGCAACTCACCCGCGCAATGCTCCGCAAAAATGGTGTATGTTTGACCGCGATCTAAAAACCATTGCTGACCAATTGTATAAAATCCGGCATTGGGACATAAAACTCGGTGATTATCGAGACATCCCAAATATTAAAGCAACGTGGTTTATTGACCCTCCGTATCAATTTGGCGGCTCATCATATCGTACTGCCCCAGTTGATTATAGTGCGCTGGCCAACTGGATTAAATCACGGCAAGGGCAGGTGATAGCCTGCGAAAACACAAAGGCAAATTGGCTTCCGTTTTGGCCTCTGAAACAAAATAGGGGTAGTCGTAACACAACAACTGAGGCAATTTGGAGCAATCGGGTAAAGCAGCTTAGTTTTACGTATGCCTAACAAGTCGTTGGTAGCGAATTGCTAATCTTGCTTTTAATCGCAGGTGGTTGGGCCTGTGTAGTTCGTAATAATCCAGGTGGTTGCGCCAACCCGCAATCGCCACAACTCAGCCGTTATATACTAACCTTAAAATCCAACCAAATTCCTAAACTCGTGCCTAAAATAACAAATTGCCCCTTGATACAATCACGAATACGTGATATGATAGGGTACAGTTGAGCGATAAACGCACAACACTAACAAACGGAACAGGTGACCAAAATGACCAAGTTAGGAGTTGTTTTATGATGGAAGCATACAAAGAGTTTTCTCGTAGGGTTGTATTTCGCCGCCAAGTTGTTTTTGAAAATGACGATGGCGTTGTTTTTTGCGCCGTTGATTTTGGAAATTTCCGGGATGGGGACAGGGAGTGGGTCAACAGGATCGAGGGGGAAATCAAAGCAAAAATTGATGAGTTTTTGGCTGGAAATTGTTCGGGTTGTGAATTGCAAATCGAAAAGGCCGTGGCGCTCCTCATCAGACATAATTTTGAGTGCCATAAAATTATACTATCAGAAGATCAAGAAATTACGGCATCCGAGGCCGAGCAGGAGTGGTGTCTGGCCGAGGGAACGGTTAGAGCGGCATTAGGGCGTGATATTATCCAGGGCCGTAAATCTTCTGGAACGTGGTTGGTAAAACGCGGGGAAATGAAGTCGCATTACGGGCAACCCCGCATATAACAAATCAATGCAGCGGAATTGGCAAGCTGGTTTTTAATCAACCGCTCTGCGCCAGCAAAGGCGCATCACGGCGGCGCAACATTGCCAACCTTGCCAATCCGCTGATTTCAAACATTATACGGATAGATGCTATGAATATAAAACAATTTCGGATTCAGTTTACGCCAGC
>CAYWSS010000295.1:0-7298 GCA_964460505.1 uncultured Caldilineaceae bacterium
CACTTGCTTTACCAGCGGTAAATTGTCTTGTCTATCACCACCCACCTGTCCCAGCGTGGTAAACAGGCAGATGGCGCCATCAAACGCTTGCTTGTAGGGCAGGTGGGTGGCGTCAACCCCATCAAAATTGGCCGGAACATCTCCGGCTTTGGCCCGTTCCCGCGCGGCGGCAATCATGGCCGGGGCCGGGTCGATGCCCAGCGGCACAAAATTGCGCCGGGCCAGTTCGATGCTGTGGCGGCCAAAGCCGCAGCCCACATCGAGGATTTTTGCGCCGGGCGACAGGTTGAGGTGACGGATGACAAAATCCACCTCCTGCGCGGTGCGTTCCGGCGTGAGCAAGGGGTGCTTTAAAAAAGGTGATTCCGAACTGAAAAATGGTTTCATAGGGCGTACCGTACGGTGACTCCAAAAATGTAATAGGCGGCCAGAATGGTGCCTTTAACCGTGCCGCTGATTTTAGATTTGCCGGCCCGGCGCGGCAGCCAGCTTACCGGCACTTCAACAATGCGCGCTCTTTGGCGGGCGGCCTTCACCGTCATTTCGGTGGGCCAGCCAAAGGTCATTTCCCGCATGGATAGATTTTGCAGCAAGTCGCGTCGAATGGCGCGATACGGCCCCAAATCGGTGATGGGCAGGCCGTACAGGGCGGCCATCAATTTAGCCATTAACCAGTTGCCAAACCGCTGGTGCGGCGGCATGGCGCCGGGGGCGATGTAACCCAACTCCCGCGAACCGATAACCAGGTCGGCCCGGTTTTCCCGCAACGGGGCCAGCAGCAACGGAATTTCCGAAGGCGGGCAACTGTAATCGCCGTCCAGAAAAATGAGCGCATCGGCGCTGTCCGCGGCGGCTGCCCCGGCGGCGCAGGCAAAGCCGTAGCCCCGGCGGGCTTCGTAAACCACCGTAGCGCCGGCCTGCCGCGCGCGTTTGGCCGTGTTGTCGGTGGAGGCGTTGTTCACCACAATCACGCTGTCTACCGGCTGCTGCCGTGTTTCAGCCACCAATTGGGCAATTGAACCGGCTTCGTTGAGGGCGGGAATAATAACTGCTGTTTTCATCCAGGTTTTAATCGGGTTCAGAACCTTGGGCAGTTCCGAAGTTTAAATCATCCCAAAATTTGTTGTAAAACCGACAGTGATGCGTGAGAGCAGGTTTTATCACGTATCACGCTGGTTGGGGTGATTATTTTTCTGGAACTGCCTTAATTGATTGCAAATATTTTCTGGTGTGCGGCGCTACGTCCGGCGCGGCCCGGTTAAGGTTGTCAGTTAGCCGGGTTAACCCGGCCACGGTATCAACATCGTACCAGGTGGGCAGCAGCGCGGTTTTTAAGCCCTCTTCTTTGGCCAGGGCCAGCGTGTCTGCCGCTACCGTGGGTGTGGACATTTTTACGTCCAGGAGCAGCCGGGGTTGGGGCTGCTTTAACCCAATCAGATAATAGCCGCCATCGTCGCACGGCCCCAGCACCACGTCGGCGGTGTCCAGCAAGTCGAAGGCCTGTTTCAGGTAAGGGGGCGGCAGGCTGGGGCTGTCGCTGTTGGTGATGACTGCCTGCTCAAAGCCGCGCGACAGGCAGTGGCTCAGCGCGTTGTCCAGCCGTTCCCCCAGCCGTTTTCCCATTTGCGGAATCAGGTCAAAATCCGGGGCAAGCTGCCGAAAATAAGCGGCCTCCTGTTTGGGCCAGTAGTTAATTAACCGGGTGACACCCGGCACGGCGCGGGCAATGTCGAGCATATCCTGCAAAAAACATTCGTACAGCCGGGCGGCTTCTTCCCCGGAAAGTGGGGGGGAGAGGCGGGTTTTGGTTTGGCCGGGGGCCGGGCGTTTGGCAATTACAAGTAGAGCGCGTTTCATTGTTCGGGCGGCAAAAGCCAGATACTTTCTTTGGGAATGTGCAGCATAATTTTTTGCCCTACCTGAAAATGGTAATGGGGCGGAACCGTAATATGTAAATTAACGCAACCTGGATTGGTGACGCATGTGGCGACCAGTTGTCTGTAGTAAAACTGAGCCACGCTGGCGGTCAGGTTGTTGTGCCCGTTTCCGCCAATTTGAATGGCTTCCGGGCGAATAGTGGCGATAGCGTCGCCGTCGGGCCGGGCGGGATTGATTGCCAGAGCGCCCAGCGCGGTTTGCAGGGTGCTGCCCGCTTTTTGGCCCGGAATAAAGTTAACTCCGCCAAAAAAGCGGGCCACCTGCGTGTCACGCGGGCGCTCAAGGAAATTTTGCGGCGTATCAATTTGCCTGATTTGCCCGGCGAACATCAGCGCAATCCTGTCGGCAATGGCCAGCGCTTCGGCCTGATCGTGAGTTACAAAGATAGTAGTAACACCGCTCTTTTTTTGCAAATTTCTAATGGCCGTGCGCAATTCTTCACGGAGTCCGGCATCCAGGTGGCTGAGCGGTTCGTCCAGCAGGAGCAGTCTTGGCTTAAGAATAAGAATCCGGGCCAGCGCCACCCGTTGCCGCTCGCCGCCCGAAAGCTGGTCGGGCATACGGTTTTGGTAGCCGTCCAACTGGACCATTGCCAGCGCCTCTTTTATTTTTTGTTCAATGGCCGCTTTGTTGAGTTTTTGAATTTTCAGCCCAAAGGCAATGTTATCGGCCACCGACATAAATGGAAATAGCTGGTGCTGCTGAAAGACCATCATCGCCCCCCGTTTTTGCGGGGGTAGGGATAGCACGCTTTGCCCATCAAATAAAATATTGCCGGATGAGGGCGGCAGCAACCCGGCAATCATGCGCAGCAGGGTGGTTTTGCCGCAGCCCGACGGCCCCAGCAGGGCCAGCATCTCGCCCGATTCAACGTTCAGCGAAATGTTGTCTGTGGCTACGGAGCCGTTTGGGTATTGTTTGCTTAAATTATTGATGCTCAACCGGGTCATAAATTATTCACGTATTGCGTATTATATCTCCTTGTATAAAACTGGGTTACTGGAGTGCAGACTGAAGCCTGCACTCCAGTCTGCATTACTCCCTTACTCAACACGCAATACGGTGTTGCGTTGCCTGTTCGTGATACGCAAATGATTACTTTCACAGGCGTTGTAAATTGTGCCGCAAACCCTATTCGGGCCAGATTTCCATTTGCCCGCCCAGCGGCAGTTGGATATCTGCGCCGGGGCCAAGCCACTGGGTGTAAATTTGTTGGTAGGTGCCGTTTTTCCACAACTCCTGCAGGGCCAGATTGACGGCGTCGCGCCACTCGGAGTCGTTTTCCGGCAAGCCGATGCCAAACTGCACCGGATTGTGCCCGCCTGGTAATAATTCCAGGTTGGGGTCGCCGGCGGCCAGCGCCAGCAGGGTGATATTATCTTCGGTGTAGCCTTCTATCGCCCCGTCGCGCAGAGCCTGCATGGCGGCCAGCTTGTCGGTAAATTCCACAAATTCGGGGGCCTGCCCGCCCGCCTTTTTGCTGTAGGCCGTCCATGAGGGAATGGTTGAACTGCCGGCGTTGGCGGCCACTTTTTGGCCCATCAGCTCTTCAAGGCTGCCATAGGTGCCTTTGCGAATGAGGAACGATTGGTTATCCCAAAAATAGGTAATTGAAAAATCAACGGCATCATCCCGCGAGCGGGTGTGGTTCATGCTGGCCACGGCCATATCAATTTTATCTTCCTGCAAAAAGCTGATGCGGGTGGTTTCGTCAACTTTTACCGGCTCAATTTTTAGCCCCAGTTCAGCGGCCAGGGCGTTGGCCAGGTCAACGTCAAAACCCACCCAGTTGCCGCTGTCGTCAACAAAGCTGAGCGGCGGGTTGTCAAAGCGGATGCCCACCCGGACGGTTCCCCCGGATGTTACCGTATCCAGCGTTGAAACATTTTCAGCGTTGGTATTGGTCGTTGCGCAGGCGACTGAAACGAGCGCCGCAATTAACAGGAGTACGATGGTTTGAGCTTGTGTTTTCAATGGTGTTTTCCCCCGTGAGTTAACTCGTTACCCGACATCTGGGTAGTTTTACCTTCCAGAAAGGTTTGTCGGGTAACGAAATAAGTTAATAGATTTACCAGGTTGTTACTGAGCCGGCGTAACCGTTCACCCTCCCTCCAACCTCAACCATTAGGGAGTGCGGTTGCTCTCACGAGGGGGCGGGGGGTGAACGATTACGAGCAGAGAGCAAGGATCTGGAAGCAGGCAAAAAGTCTCTTACTCCTCGTATAATATGCTCGTAGTCAGGCCCGCAATGAAGTGAAGTGCCGGCTAACGCCACTCCGCTATCGCTGCGAGGCTGACTACCAATATTACCTGTCTCCCCTCCTCCCTCCTCCCTACTTCTTACTCCACGTTCAGTGACAACTTGAGTTAGATTAAATTGATTACAGAGTATTCGATAAATCTTGCGATTTTATTTCGCGCGTCAGGCATTGGCCAGCGAATAAACCAAGTCGGTATTGACCTGGTTTTTTTCCAGCCGTTTGGCGATGGTTGACGCGGCCAGGGCCACAACCAGGTAGAACAGCCCGACTACAATGTACAGGCTGACCCAATAGGATGTGTTGGTTACGTCGCTGCCCAGCGCAGTGCGGGCCACGGTCAGCAGTTCGCCCACGGCCAGCACCACCACCACCGACGTGTCTTTGAACAGCGAGATGGCCTGCCCGGTGAAGGCGGGCAGCATGGTTTTGAGCGTGTACCGGAGCTTGATTTGCCAGTAAATGCGCCAGTTTGAGCCGCCCACCAATTTGGCCGAATCGACCAGTTGTTCCGGCACGGTTTGCAACCCGGCCCTGATAATTTCGGCCTGGTAGGCCGAGGTGTACAGCGTGAGCGCAATTACCGCCGATTGGTACGGCGTCAGATCCAGCCCAAATCGCCGCCCGCCAAGGCCCTGATGAATGAGAAAGAGCAGCAAAATCAGGGGAACGCCCCGAAACAGCTCAATGTAGGCCAGCGCCGGCCAGCGCCACATCCGGCGTGGGCTGGCCCGCCCGCTGCCGATGAGCGTGGCAATAAAAAAGCCCAACACCAGCGCCACAAAGGCCAGCCAGATGCTCAGCAGCAAGCCGCCGGGTCGCTGCTGCGGAAAGCCAATCAGCAAATTGGGCAACGTTTGCCACAAAAACTGTAGCTGCCCGGTCACGGGGTGGCCCTCCTTCCGCTTGATGGCGCAGGGTAGAGATAGCGCTCTAACCGGCGCAGCCCCGCCGACAGGCCAATTGACAGCGCCAGATACACAACGGCGGCCAGCGTTAAAAATTCGATGGCCATAAAGGTGCGGTTGATGGCGGTGCTGATACTGTTAAAGAATTCCGGCACGGCCACAAACGAGACCAGCGCCGTGTTTTTAAAATTGTGAATTAGGCGCGAACTGATGGCCGGATAGGCCGCTTTTAAGCCGCCGGGAATGAGAATGGCCCGAAAAATGGTGGGCCACGACGCGCCCATCGACCGGGCGGCATCCACGTGTTCGCCGGCAATGGTGCCTACCCCGGCCCGGAACAGTTCGGCAATGTAGGCCGCGGTGTTCAGCGTTAATCCCAGCGCAGCAGCAAGGGCGTACCACGGCACCGGTAATCTGCTGATGCTGCCGGTGGCATTGATGAATGAGTTGTTAAAAAACAGCGTTTGCCGCAAATGGGCCGGAAAGGCGTTGGGCACGGCAAAAGCAAAGAAAATAATCAGCACCAGCGCCGGGATATTTCTGAAGGTTTCTACAAAAATAGCCGCCGGCAGCGAGGCCCGGCGCCGCCCCCAGATTCGCAACGCACCAATACCTACCCCCATTGCCAGCGACAGTACGCTGGTGATGAGCGTGAGCCACAGGGTTAGCCATAATCCCTTGATGAGCAAATTCACTGTTTCAGGCGTGAGCCAGTTGGGCATGGGTCTCTCTGTTTTGGGTGGCTCCAGAAAATGGAGAGCCGGATATCTGGCGCGTGGTGCGGGTCACGTACTGCGTATTTCGTATTATTTTTCACGCTACGGGTTACGCAATACGCAATACTTCGTGTAATTTGGGTTCCAACAACTGCCTAATCTTCTGTCAACGGCGGTGCATGCAGGTGCCCACTCCCGGTGGGCAGATAAACGTTGCGCTTCTTTCACAACGTGTCGCGCACATCCAGCAGGGGGATGTCTTTGCGCTCCAACTCATTGAGCGCCTCAAACGGGATGGCCGCATCCTTGGCCTCGGCGACGGCGGCCCAATCCTCCAGCCACGCCCGGCTGATGCCATCGACATCGTCTACCACGCGCAGCCGGTCGATGTTGTAGGTTTCTTTGAGCTGCTTCATTTCCGCCGCCACGCTCGCCGGCGAGCGCTGCCGGAATTGTGTTCCGTGTACCGCATCCTGACACCAGTTGCAGCCGTAGGGACAGCCCCGGGTGGTAGAAATAGACAGCGAGGCGTAGCCGTTTTCGTCGCGCCAGGTTTCAAGATACTTGTCCACATCTACCAGGTCGCGGGCGGGCGGGGGCAGCTCATCCAGATTTTCAATAAAAGGGCGGGGGCGATTGAGTACAATTTCGCCCCCGGAATTTTTGTAGGCGATGCCCAACTCGTGTTGCAACGCCTCGGGAGACAGGTTGTTCTGGTCGATGAGATTCAGTAGCGCCAGCAGCGTTGCTTCCCCCTCGTGATGCACCACCAAATCGATGGCCGGGGAAGCGAGATAGGTTTGGGGGGAAAGGGTAGGGTCCGGCCCGCCCACCATCACCGTCACCCCCGTTTTTTGGGCGATGCCCGCCAGCGCCAGCACCGCTTCTCTGTTGGGCAGCACCACGGTCAAGCCCACCACATCCGGTGACTCCTTTTGAAGCGCGACTTCAAAATCGGCCTCGCCTGCTTCAAATGTGCCATCGAAGATAGCAACGGTGTGATTGTGTTCGCGCAGGTAAGCGGCCAGATAGAGCAGCCCCAGCGGAAAGTAAGGACTTTTGACGGCCTGTTCCGCTGCGTTCTGTTTGAGAAATAATGGATTGCACAGTAAAATCTTTGCCATAAGTAAGTTCCTTTGAAACAAGGGGTTAGGAGTCAGGAGTTGGGAGTTAGGGTTGTCGTCCCGGTCGGGACCATTGTATACCTGGGTGAAAGTATAAAAATTTTACCAATAATTGTAAAGTATAGTCACTAAACGTATTCTGAATGTAAGTTAGCTGACATTGGCCTAAAAAAGTTGGGTGAGTTTGGTGGGTTGAGTGAGTTGAGTGAGTGAAAATGTGTTACAAAGCCGCAGGGGCGCAAGTTACAGCGCGTTAGTATTAGTGACTTGCGACTCTGCGACTTGTAACTTGCAACCTTTACTGAAAACAGAATGAGAACGGAACTTTTTGGTGATGGTTTGTTATGCCCGAAT
>CAYWSS010000296.1:0-7282 GCA_964460505.1 uncultured Caldilineaceae bacterium
GGGGGGATTGAGGGGGGGTAAAAACGGCAAAAGGACGCTACTATAGCGGTTACAAAGGTGTGTGCCTAAGTAGTTACCTGAAATGCTTCCTTCTGACAGGGGACTTTAACCTTAAAGGTTATCTGTAGAATTGCTACTGAGCGAAAATGACGATCTGGTCAACGGCAGCAGCCAAATTTCTGGTGTCGGGTACAGCCCCTAATCGAAGGTAGGCACTGCCTTCTCCGCCGGCCAGGAGGCTGGAATTTTCGGTGGCGCCTTTTACGCCGATAAGGGAGAAGGGAGGCGCTAATCCGCCAGTGGTTATCCCCAGTGATTGCACTGCCGCCCACGCGCTATCATCAAAATAAGCCGTTGCCTCTGGCCCCTGAGTGGCCATTATCACGATGTGACCCTCCGGTATTTCGGCAATAAATCGAGTCAGACCTGCCGCTTCAAATTGATTAGCGGCAGTATCAAACCCCTTAAATTGAATGACATCCCCGGTCTGAGGGTGAATGACAGCCACATTCACGCCGCGCCGGTGGGCGGAGACATCGGCAGCGTCATTGTTAAACCCAACTGTGATAAAGGCAAAGTCCGCACCGCTGTTTACTTCGAGGTCAACCGGTGTTGAAATACCGGTGCTGCCGATGGCTGTCGTGGCAGGCAGCACCTGGCGCGGTTGGGCGGTGTGGGCAAATTGAAGCGCGAGTCGATTGAGTCCGTTGAGCAGTAACCCTTCCGGCAGGGCGGTTTCAATGGTTTGCCATCCTTCGCGTAGCGAGAGGCTGTCATTAACTACATTTCCATTCAATAACAATGTAACTTGCTGCTCAGGCATGCCCGGGTAATTAAATGGCGCTATCCGGATGGATAGTTTTCGGTCGCCGGGGCCGCGATTGGGGAAGAAGATAACGGCTTCCGGAGCGGTGGCCCAGTTGCCGGTGGCGGCAAAAATATTTTCATTGCCGGCCCAGCCGTCGCCCCGGTAGGGGGTGCTGGACCACTCACCAAAATCGATAATGAACGGATTGGGGATTTCGGCTTGCTGTACGGCGAATGCCTGTACTCCGGGCGATCCGTAAATGGGGTCCGGTTGGTGCGGAATAAGCTCCAGCGCCAGGTTACGGGTTGCAAAAAATGTATCCTCATAGGGTTTGCGGAAAGGGATGGGATCGTGAACCACCAGATATTTGATGTTGTACAGGGTCATCAAATCAGCGGCTTGCTGCCTGGCTCGTTCCATGGTGCCGTTGTCAACCGGACGATACAGTTCGGCCCCGGTAATGGCTGAAAAGAGCGGAATGTTGGCATAATAATCAAACTTGAAGCCGGGATTGCGCGACGTATTTCCACCCATCATTGGGCGCTGATGGGCGGCCTGGTAATATTGCAGTTGAGTCCGTTCAGAGCCCAAAGTGCCGTAGCTGTTTCGCCAGCCGAGGGGAAGCTGCATCACGGTGAACTCATCCGGCTCCGCCCCAATTTGATGGTAAACTTCGGGAATTCGGGCGTCGGTCAGGGGGATGGGGGGGCTGAACTGGTCAAATAACAAAATGCCCAGAAAGAGCAGTGCCAGGATGATGAGTGATACGTGATGAGTGATACGTGATATGTGATACGTGTTTTTTCGCTGACTTGCCCCCCCGCCGATTTTTGCCAGCAGCCAGGCCACGCCGTACCCCACCAGAACCGCCAAAGAGAGTGTCAGTGGAATGCTAAATCGATTGGGAACACGGTTGGCGCTGAGCACGGGAATGTAGTGCAGCAGCGCAAACGGCAGGGGAAAAGTGACCTCAATGCCGTCCAGGTCAAATCGATTTTGGCCATTAATGGTAAGCAGCGGCCCCAGGCTGAGCGCGGTGAAGAGAATGGCGCTCCAAAACCAGACCCGGGCCACTTTGCGGCAGGCAATAAATCCGAGCAACGCCATTGCCAAAATTCCGTATCCCAAGAAGAGGGTGTTGGCATCGCTAAAGCGGCTGCTACCTTCAATGACGGCTCGCAGTTCAGTAATCCAATTCAGCCCTGAAAACGGATGCAGCGGCGTCACGGTGAGCAGTCCGGCCAGATCGGCGCTGAGTTTCAATCCTTCGCCCCAGCCGGGTCTGGCAAACGCCGGGTCCAGAAAGTTGCGCAGGACGGACAGAATGAAGGGGGCGGACAGAATGAAGGTGGTCAGTGCGATAAAAAAGAGGCGGGGGAGCAGGGTGCGGAGGGGTGAAGTAATGCGGGTTGCGTTTTTTTGTTTTCTAAGAGCCAGCCATTTGTTGATAAAAATAATTAGGGTGAGAAATAGCAGGAATACGCTGTAAGTCAGCTCGGCGTACAGGCAGAAAGCGGCAAACAATCCGGCCGGGATAATAGTCTTTTTTGTTCCTTCCCGCAGCGCTTTTAGCAGAAAGAGCGCGTAAAACGGAAACCATTGAATAGTAACAAAATTGTAATGCCCCAGCGCCACGTACATCATCCGGCTGGCGGAGAAAGCAAATACTGTGCCGGCCACAAATGCCGCCAGATAGGGGATTAGCGGGTGCAAAGGCCGGGGTTTAGACTGGCGGAGCAGGTACAACACCAACAGAAACGTGCCGTAAGCGCTGGAAACATAAGAAAAAATCAGGCTGAGATTGTTGGCCAGGGGCAGGGAAAAGGCAAGCTGCAACGGCAGACCAAAGGCGGCATTAAACAGGTTAAAGGTGTAGGTGGTTAAACTAATGCCCAGCGGAAAAAAGGTGTGAGTGGATTCCAGCGGTGTTTGGGCCTGATTGAGCACGCTGAATTTAAGCCACCACATATTCCAGATAAAGGTCGATTCGTCAAAGGCCCAGGTAGCCTCACCGGGAATGTGACTGGTGACATAGCGGGCCAGCGGCCACGTGAGTAAAAGTGTAAGCAGGACGTAGAGCGCAATCGCAATCAGATGTGGTCGATACTGTTTTTTCATAGTGCAGTATGATACCACGGATTTGTAGTCTGGATAAATATTGTTATAGGCCGAATTAAGGGAATTAGCAGAAAGCCGAGCGCGGCGTACAGCACCAGAATATCGCCGGCCCCGATGAAAATGGCGTGTACCAGGCCAATGAGCAGCAGGGCAACCAGCCGGCGGAGGTAAAGCGGCAAAAACGGTGTTCCCCGTTCTTCGGCCTGCTGCATTTGAATGGCTATCCCCAGGCAAAGTTCACCCCTGATTTTTGGAGAGGGTACCTTATATGCGTATGCCGGATTTTTCCATCGTATGATGGCTGTGTTATAATTTTGTTGCTCAATTTTTGAGTAAACCATTTTTGAGTAATCTAAGAGTATCTTATGAGCCCGATGGTTAGTTTTCCGCTCTCCACTGAGCATGCCTTGCTGGGATTTTTACACCAGAAACCGATGCACGGCTACGAGATTCACAGACGCCTGTCCGAAACCGAGGGGCTGGGCCTGGTCTGGCAGTTAAAACAAAACAGACTGTACGCCTTGTTGGCCAGACTGGAGCGGGAGGGGCACGTAACCACGCAACTGGAACCGCAGCAAAGCCGCCCCCCCCGAAAAGTGTATCATCTGACCGATGCCGGCCGGGAAGCGTTTTTAGACTGGGTGCAAAGTCCGGTAGAGCATGGGCGAAACCTGCGCCTCGATTTTATGGCGAAACTTTATTTCGCTCAAAAAGAGGGAGCCTCAGTCGCGCAGGCTCTGGTTGAGCAGCAGCGCAGCGAATGTGTCTCGTGGTTGGATTCGGAACGGGCGCGGGCGGAGGCGTTGAAAGATGAGCGCCCCTACGATTGGCTGGTGCGCCGGTTCAGGGTGGGGCAACTCGAGGCGATGCTCAATTGGCTGGATACCTGCCGCCAGATTTTGTAATCCTAATAGTAGCAGTTCACCCCCTCCGGGCAGGCACGCAAAGCGCAACGCAGGAGCGTGGTAACGAAGTGGGGGGACTGATAGGTTACTATATTTCTTTATTGATGCGTCAAAATTGCCGGGATTGCTGAGAAGTAATCCTGAATAAAGCGAAACAGAACCGAAAATGAACCTGAAAAACCTTTTTTTCCTGATTATCCTTTCTTTGTTAATTGTTGGGTGCAGTTCTCAATCTGCCGCCGCGCCGAATCCTGATACGGTTACGGTGTTTGCCGCGGCTTCTCTCACTGACGCTTTTACCCAAATTGCAGCCGATTTTGAGGCGAGCCGGCCTACAGTCAGGGTCGAGCTGAATTTTGCCGGGTCACAAACCCTGCGAACGCAGATTGAACAGGGGGCCGGGAGCGATGTCTTTGCTTCGGCCAACGTTGCTCACGTGCAAGCTCTGGTTGATGCGGGATTGGCCGGTGAGCCGACCATTTTTGCTCAAAACCAACTGGCGGTGATTGTTCCGGCATCCAATCCGGCAGCACTGGAGTCGCTGGCCGATTTGGCCCAACCGGGACTGAAATTGGTTTTGGCCCAGGGCAGCGTGCCCGTGGGGCGATATGCCCGCAAAGTATTAGACAAACTGAATACAAACCCGTCGTTGGGCAGCGCTTTCTCGAAAAAGGTGTTAAAAAACCTCGTATCGGAAGAGGATAATGTAAAAAGTGTGGTTACCAAGGTGCGGCTGGGTGAAGCCGACGCCGGAATTGTTTACGCCTCAGACATCACGCCGGCCATCAGCGGCGAACTCCGGGTGATTGAAATTCCTGAACAATTTAATGTGGCCGCCCACTATTCGCTAACCGTCATTTCCGGCAGTGCTGCGCCTGCCCTGGCCCAGCAGTTTGCTGATTTTGTGCTGTCACCGCAGGGACAATTCACACTGGTTGAGTTTGGATTTCATCCGGTGCCCGGTTTGGCAGGACAGGGACAGTGAATCGCTCCCCTCATTCGTGGCGGCTGCCGGTTCCACAAGCGCGAGGGGTTTCGGAAAAGATATCATCGGCCTCCGGTTGGGTGATTATTGGGTTATCATTTTTCCTGATTTTTCTGCTGCTGCTGGTTCCGTTGGGGGCGCTCATCGTGCGGGCGGTGCCTACCTGGCAGAGCGGTAGCTGGCAGGCCTCAACCGTTACCACCGCGCTCCGGCTCAGTTTTTTTACCTCAACCATTGCCACCGCCACCGCCATTTTAATTGGAACCCCCCTGGCCTACGTGTTGGCCCGGTACCGTTTCTTTGGCGTTAATTTGCTGGACATTCTCATCGATTTGCCCATGGTTTTACCGCCTGCCGTGGCCGGCGTGGCCTTGCTGGCCGCGTTTGGTCGAAATGGCGTGCTTGGGCAATACCTGTCACCGCTGGGGATAACCATTCCGTTTACAACGGTGGCGGTCATCATTGCCCAAACGTTTGTCTCTGCCCCGTTTTACATTCGGGCGGCCAAAGCCGGTTTTATGGATGTCGATCCTCGACTGGAGCAGATTTCTGCCACGTTGGGCGAAGGCAGCCTGGGTACGTTTTTTCGGGTGACGCTGCCGTTGGCCCGAAAAGTGCTGATTGGCGGAGCCATCATGGCCTGGGCGCGGGCGCTGGGCGAATTTGGCGCAACCATTCTGTTTGCCGGTAATTTTGCCGGACGCACCCAAACCATGCCCCTGGCCATCTATTCTGCCATGCAATCCGATTTAAATGCGGCCCTGATTCTGGCTGTAATTATGCTGGGCACATCGTTTGTAATGCTGGCGCTGCTGCGTATAGTTACCCGATAAAACCAGTTCTTACGCAGTTGAAAAACTTTTGCACCGAATTGCGCGAATTTCACTAATTCAAGATAAAAAGCGGAGTAACTACTTAGGCACACGTAACCATTTAGCCCTCCTGTCATTCCCGCACGTATTAAGCGGGAATCCACAGACTGCACGCATAGATTCCCGCTAAAAGCATGCGGGAATGACATAATTCTGGTAGGGGGGTGAACGGTTACTAGGCACACACCTTTGTAGCCGCTATAGTAGCGTCCTTTTGCCGTTTTTACCCCCCCTCAATCCCCCCCGAATTGGGGGGGAAGTTAAGTCCCTCCTGAGGGGGGAGTTAGAGGGGGGCAAGTAGTTACAAATCCGAATAATTTGCGTAATTTGGTGCGGATTATCCTGCCTGCGTTGGCAACTGCGTAACTCCTAAAGGTAAGAAACCGTCGATGTTGGAAATTTCAATTTGCCACCCGTTAAAAAAATTCAAGCTGGATATTGCTTTTGAAGTTGGAAAGGAATTGGTGGCGCTGTTTGGCCCGTCCGGGTCGGGGAAAAGTATGACGCTGCAAATGGTGGCCGGCTTGATTCAGCCGGCTGCCGGACGAATTTGCAGCGATGGGCGCGCGCTGTTTGACAGTGCAAAGGGGGTTGATGTTCGGCCGCAGCAGCGCCGGGTGGGCTACGTGATGCAGGATTACACGCTGTTCCCGCATTTGTCAGTGGCCCAGAATATTGCCTTTGGCTTGCGGCGGCAAAATTGCGCCAAAGCAAAAATCCGGCGCGCGGTGGCTGAAATGCTCGAATTGATTCAGTTGCCGGAATACGAAAGTCATCGCCCGCACGAATTGTCGGGCGGGCAGCAGCAGCGGGTGGCGCTGGCCCGGGCATTAATTACCAATCCGGATGTGCTGCTGCTGGATGAACCGTTTTCGGCGCTGGATGCGCCCACCCGCGCCCAATTGCGGCTGGACGTGTGTGAATTGCAGGCGCAAATAAAAATTCCAACGTTGCTGGTTACCCACGATCTGGCCGAAGCCAGCCTGATGGCCGACCGTATTGCGGTGTACCATCAGGGGCAACTGTTGCAACTGGATGACCCGACCACAATTATGCATGGCCCGGCCACGGTTGAGGTGGCGCAGTTAGTGGGCACGCAGAATATTTTTTCGGCGGAAGTCACAGGTGTTACCGAAAACGGGTTGCAGGTGGCGGCGGGTTCAGTAGTGTTAAAATCGCCGCTGTATCCGTTTGATGTGGGGCAAGAGGTGCAATGTTGTCTGCGACCGGAGCAGGTGATTTTGTTGCGGCCGGGGTGGGTATCAAGCCGCTACACAAACGTGGTAGAAACGCAGGTTACTTCCATTATGACCGATGGCTTGAGTTTTAGTTTGCAACTACGGCTAACTGAAACCCGGCTGCACCCCCAACAGAATTGCGACCTGACCGTAAAATTGCCACTGCACGTTCACGAGTCGCTGGCCCCGGAAGTGGGGCAGCGCTGGCATGTTTCTCTCAAGCAGAGCGCCATTCATTTAATTGCAGACAGGTAACTCCATCGATTTCAGATTTACGATGTAACTACTTAGTGTAATTAGCGTAATTCGTGGCAGATAATACGCTTTTTATAGAGCGATCCTGCAAACTACCAGAG
>CAYWSS010000297.1:0-7259 GCA_964460505.1 uncultured Caldilineaceae bacterium
TGCGGGAATGACATCTCAAAAGTTCCGTTCTCATTCTGTTTTCAGTATAGTTACTATCTATTCAAAATAAATATCCGCAAACAGGAGGATTATTGTGGAAAATCAACTGGTGGTTTTTAAACTTGCAGATGAGCATTACGGAGTAAATATTGCTGCCGTAGAGGGCATTATCAAAATGCAGGCCATTACCTCTGTGCCGCATGCCCCCAGCTTTGTAGAAGGCATTACCAATTTGCGCGGCACCGTGCTGCCGGTTATGGATATGCGGAAACGCTTTGGCCTGGAATTGCGGGATGAAAACCGGGACACCCGCATTATTGTGGTTGAGATGGACGGCGTTACCGTCGGTATGGTTGTGGATGCCGTAAATGAGGTGCTGCGGGTTCCGGACGAGAACATCGAACCCCCTTCGCCCATGGTGACTACCGTTGATTCGTCTTTTATTACCGGAATTGCCAAAGTAGATGAGCGATTGATTATTCTGCTCGATCTGGCCAAGGTATTAACCATTCAGGAACAGGCAGAACTGAAGGCTATACCGGCCGCTACCTAATGTTGATAGATGTGGAAATGAGTGTGGTTGCAAATGGCCAATCAAAATGCTCGCCCCTTAATTCTGGTTGTTGACGATGACAAAATCGTTCGCTCTTTGGTGCGGCGTGTCCTGAAAGATGATAACTACGTTATTGCCGAAGCTGAAGACGGACAAGAGGGCCTGTTGGCCTTTGAGAAGCTAAAGCCGGATCTGGTCTTGCTGGATGCTATGATGCCGGTGATGGATGGCTTTGAGGCATGCGAGCGAATTAAATCTTTGCCGCAGGGGAACCTGACTCCGGTATTGATTATTACGGCGCTGCAAGACAGTAAATCTGTAACCAAAGCTTTTGAAGTGGGGGCTACGGATTTTATTACCAAACCGGTTCACTGGACGGTTTTGTGCCACCGCGTGCGCCGCTTGTTAAGAGCCAGGCAAGCCGAAGATGAGTTGCGGGCAAGCGAAGCGCACTATCGCAGCCTGTTTGAAGATTCGCCCATTTCCATTTGGGAACAGGACTATTCTCAGGTTAAAAAATATTTAGATTATTTACAAACTGAAAAAGGCATTACCGATTTTAAAAAACACTTTGATGCCCATCCTGAAGATGTGGCGTACTGCGCTTCGTTGGTTAGAATCATCAGCGTTAATAAGGCAACAGTGCCCATGTTTGATGCTGCTCATAAACAAGATTTGATGAAAAAATTATCGCAAATTCTTGCTAAAGAATCGTACCCGCATTTTAGGGATGAGTTGGTAGCGCTGAACCAGGGAAAAATGGTATTTGAAGTGGAAACGGTAAACCAAACCCTGTCGGGGCGCAAAATAGATATTATTCGCAAGAGTTCGGTCGCGCCGGGCAGCGAAGAAAATTTATCCAAATTGCGCATTTCTGCCATTGATGTTACCGAGCGAAAAAAGGCAGAACAGGCCCTGAGAGAAAATGAAGCGCGGTTTAGAAACGTTGTCACCTCCATTAGCGATCACATTTATGTTTCCGAAATAAGCCCGGATGGGCAGTTTGAAAACCGCTACGTCTCCCCCAACATAGAAAAACTGGTTGGCTATCCGCCACAGAGAATAATGGAAGATTGGACATTTTGGGCCGGCACCCTGATCCACCCTGATGACCGGGCTTATGCGGCGCGACAGGCTGGGCAATTGCGCACAGCCAACCGCGGCGAAGTTGAGTATCGGATGATTCGGGCTGACGGTGAGGTGATTTGGGTACGCGACAGCGCCAGGGTGTATATTGAAGGTGATTGCCGGATAGTTTACGGAGTGGTCAGCGATATTTCCGAACGCAAGCGCTCGGAAGAGATCATGTTGGCCTCTCAAAAGCTGGCCGACCTTGGCACGCTGGCGGCAGGGGTAGCCCACGAAATTAATTCACCCTTGCAAGTAATTACCGGAGTTAGCAAAAGTTTACAGAACCGGCTTGAGAAGGATCGGTTAAATACCGATTTTCTGGCGCACAAACTGGATGTTATCCATCGTAACGGGTGGCGCTGCGCAGAAATTGTGCGTTCGCTAAAAACTTACGCGCATACGTCGTCTATGCAGGTTGCGCCAAATGATCTGAACGAGATTATTAAAGATACGCTTTTACTGACCGAGCACCAGTTAAAAAGCTGGTCTAACGTCATCGTTACCACACATCTCAATCCTGAGCTTTCTCCAATGGATTGCGATCGAAATCAAATTTCTCAGATTATTATTAACCTGCTTGTCAATGCCAGAGACGCAATGCCGGCGGGTGGCGAAATCACTATCTCTACCGATTATAACGAGACAACTGGGGAATTTTTATTAAAAGTTGCAGATACAGGTTCCGGTATCCCCGACTCTGTTCGCGGCAAAATCTTCGATCCCTTCTTTACCACCAAGCCAATTGGCGCCGGTACGGGATTGGGGCTGTCCATAATTGCCGGGGTGGTTCAGGTTCATGGCGGAGAAATTGAGGTGCAATCCGCACCTTCAGTTGGCACCACGTTTCTGCTTAAATTCCCCAATTCGCCGAACCTTGCTGCGGTTACTCATTTGGTACAGCCAGATGCAGCCGGACGTTTTGATGATGCCCCAGATGGTGGTGCTAAGTAGAAATTGATAGAAATGGGAGACAAAAAATGATCAAAATTTTAGTAGCAGATGATCAAACCGATTTGCTTGACCTGTTGTACGACGAACTTGTGGATGCCGGTTTTTCCGTAAAAACGGTAAATGACGGGGCCGAAGCCGTTGTGGCCGCCTCAGAAGAACCGTTTGACCTGTTTGTGCTGGATATGTTAATGCCCGGCCTGACCGGCATTCAGGCCATTAAGGTGCTGCGAAAAATTGCCCCCGGTGTGCCGATTGTCGGCTTAACCGGCTATTTGGGGCGGGGGTACATGGCCGAAGCCGCATCTTTGGGCGTAACCTGTTTAAGCAAACCCATCTCCATGCCCGATCTGTTGAACGAAATTTACGATGCGCTGGCTGCCAAGAGCGCCGGCATTTGATTTTACCCATTGATAAATTGGGGACAAACATCTCCATATTTGGAATCAGGAACCAGGAATTTGCGTTTCCCTAACTCCTAACTCCTAACTCCTAATTCCCAAGCCCTAAATCCCATTTTCACAGGAGGAATCGGCATGACCCGCATTCTTGTAGTAGACGATGAACCGGACGTGGTTGAACATTTGGCCGACGAATTAGAATTTGCCGGGTGGCAAACCGGAAGCGCCTACAACGGCGTTGAGGCCGTGCTCAAAATTTTAGATGAGGAATGGAGCGTGGTGTTAATGGATATCCGTATGCCAAAATTGGATGGCATTAATGCCTTAAAAATAATCAAGCGGCTTAAGCCCGACTTGCCGGTGGTCATGTTCACCGGGCAGGCCGGTCAGGGAGATATGTTCGAGTCAACCCGGCTGGGCGCTTTTACATGTTTAATGAAACCGGCTAGTGAGAAAAAGCTAATTAACGTTTTGAATCAAGCCTTATCTTTAAAGTAAATGCAATGGGTAGGTCGGGTTGAGGTACGAAACCCGACAATCTTGGGCTGATTGTGTTGGGTTGAAGAATGAAACCCAACCTACCCCTCGAATCTACGTTGAACCATTAACGTTTTGAATCAAGCGTTATCTTTAAAGTCTGTATCGCCGTAATACGGCAGAAAAGGAGATTATGATGGGATTAAATAAAATAAGAATCCAAACAAAATTAACCGTGCTGGGGGTGAGCAGTGTGCTGCTAACGGCCATAATTCTGGTGGCGGTTGGTATGTGGCAAAGCAATATCTTTGCCGGGCAAGTGGAAAGCAATGTTCAACCCCTTATTGATGCTGACCTGGATCACATTACCGAGGGTATTTACAGTATGATCAAAGCCCAGGACGATGCCGTTCAGCAGAAAGTTACTTCCGATTTGAACGTGGCCCGCTACATCCTTGCGGAAGCGGGTGGAGCGTCACTTCAGGATAACGCAACGGCTTCCTGGAACGCGGTTAATCAATATACCAAAGAAGAAGTCCCAACAGACCTGTTCCGTATGGTTGTGGGAGAAACATGGCTGGGACAAAACAACCAACTGTCTATTAACACCCCGGTTGTTGATACCGTTAAAGAGATGGTGGGGGGCACGGCCACCATCTTTCAGCGTATGAATAATGAAGGTGACATGCTCCGGGTAGCCACCAACGTGGAAAAACTGGATGGCACGCGGGCCGTCGGCACCTACATTCCGGCCACCAATCCCGACGGCACCCCCAATCCGGTGGTATCAACTTTGATGAAGGGCGAGACCTATCGAGGCCGCGCTTTTGTGGTAAACGATTGGTATGTGACTGCCTACGAGCCAATTCTGGATAATAACGACAAGATAATTGGCGCGCTATACGTGGGCGTAAAGCTGGAAAATGTTGACTCTCTGCGGCAAGCCATCATGGATACCAAGGTCGGTAAAACCGGTTACGTTTACGTGCTGGGCGGGCAGGGCGGCCAGAAGGGGCATTACATCATCTCCAAAGGCGGCGAGCGGGATGGTGAAGATATTTATAATGCCAAAGATTCAAACGGACGCCTGTTTATCCAATCGATTGTTGAAAAGGCGACGGCGCTTGGCCCCGGAGAGCTTGATACCGAACGCTACCCCTGGCTCAACTCCGGAGAGGCTGAAGCCCGTACAAAGGTGGCCCGCCTGGCCTACTACGAACCGTGGGACTGGGTGATTGGGGCCGGCGCCTACGAAGATGACTTTCAGGATTTTTATTTTGATCTGGAAGATAGCACAACCCGGATGATAATGATATTTGTGGTTATTGGGGCGGCCATTGCGGTAGTAGGCGGGAGCGTAGCCTTTATTGGGGCCAAAACCATTGCCCACCCCATTAACGAAATGGTACAAGTCGCCAACACCCTGGCCGTGGGCGATATTGAACAGGAGATAACATACCAGAGTGGTGATGAAATAGGCGACCTGGCCGATGCCTTCAGGCAAATGATTGGCTACCAGCAAAACATGGCCGGGGCGGCCAACTATCTGGCTCAAGGGGATTTAACGGTAGATGTTTCTCCGGCCTCGCCCCGAGATGTGTTGGGCAACGCTTTTTATCAGATGATTGCCAATTTACGCAACCTGGTGAGCCAGGTAACCGATACCGCCAACAATGTCAGCGCCACGTCTACAGAGCTTTCTATGGCCGCCGATCAATCGGGGCAGGCCACCTCTCAAATTGCGGCTACCATTCAGCAGGTGGCCGTGGGCACCACCCACCAGGCCGAGGCTACCACCCGAACCTCCAATTCGGTAGACCAGATGGCCCGCAGCATTGAAGTGGTGACTCACGGCGCGCAGGAGCAGTCCCTGGCTGTGGCCCGCTCATCTGCAATGACTGCCCAAATTGCCACTGCCATTCAGCAAGTGGCAGACAACGTAAAGCGCATGGAAGTGGTGCGGGAAAAGGTTGGCCTGTCTACCCGCAAAGTGGGCGAAATGGGCAAACGCTCGCAGCAGATTGGGGCCATTGTGCAAACCATCGATGACATTGCCGCCCAAACCAACCTGCTGGCGCTGAATGCCGCCATTGAAGCGGCCCGGGCGGGAGAACACGGCAAAGGCTTTGCCGTGGTGGCCGACGAAGTGCGCAAGCTGGCCGAACGCTCCAGCACCGCCACTCAGGAGATAACCGAGTTGATTGGCAGCGTGCAGGCGGTTGTGGGCGAAGCCGTAGAGGCCATGGGGGAAGCGGCTACAGAAGTGGATCGACAGGTAGAGCAGATATCCGTGGCCACCCGGGAAATGCGAGACTCATCAGACCAGTTGGTTGAAGTGATGGACACCGTTTCGGCGGTGGTGGAAGAAAACACGGCTTCTACCAAAGAAATGGCGGCCGGCGCCGGCGAAGTTTCGAACGATATTGAAAATATTGCCAGTGTCAGCCAGGAAAACAGCGCCGCCGTACAGGAAGTAAGCGCCAGCACCGAAGAGATGAGCGCCCAGGTGCAGGAAGTGGCGGCCTCGGCGCAGTTGTTAAACCAGATGTCGCAGCGGCTTCAGCAGCTTGTTGGGCAGTTTGAAGTGACTCGGGGTGGCAGCGGACATTTATCTTAATTATACGCAATACGCAATACGAGGAACCGGGTAAGTTAATTAATTCGGCTCTCTGGTAGTTTGCAGGATCGCTCTATAAAAAACCTGTTATCTGCTACGAATTACACTGATTTCACTAATTTTATTTTTTTCGTGTTAATTTGTGCAATTCGTGGCAAATTCTTTACTTTGATCCTGCGAAATCCTGTAGAGCCATTAATTCTCATTCCTTAACTATTTTATCTCAAAGGAGTAAAGGTATGCAATATTTTAATAAAAGCCTGCAACGAAAAATTGGGGCAATATTGGTGGTCATGGTGCTGCTCAATGCCCTGGCTGTGATCTTTGTGGGGGTGCAAGTGCAGCAGCAACAAACCGATACCCTGGTGGTAAACGTGGCCGGGCGGCAGCGAATGCTCTCTCAAAAAATGAGCAAGCTGGCTTTTATGATTAATGCCGGCAATGATGATGCCCGCCGGAAATTGACAGATGCCGCCAATCTGTTTGACCGTTCTTTGCAGGGATTAACAAACGGCAATGCCGAGATGAATCTTCCTCCTGCGCCGGCCACGGTAAAACCGTTGCTGGCCAACGTAGAGGATGTCTGGAAACCGTTTAATGCTGCCGTGCAAACCATTATCGATGGTACGCCACAGACCGCGGAGTTTGATGAAGCCTTGTCTTACATCACGGAAAACAATGAACCCCTGCTGGCCCTGGCAAACGATGTGACCGCAGCACTTCAACATGAGGCTGAGCAGGGGACAAACCGGCTGCTGCTCATTTTGTACATGGTGCTGGCGGTCAGCGTGCTTGTATTTATCGGCGCAATTATCTTGTTGCGCTACATCATTAATCCGCTGAAAGAGATGGTGCAAACCGGCAACGTCATTGCCAGGGTTGATCTCCCGCACCTGTCTGCCCGGCTAAAAGCCCTGGCCAACGGTGACTTAACCCAAAAGGCAAACTTGCAATCGCCACAGATATCTTACATAACTGCCGATGAAATTGGTCAGGTGGGGCAAACCTACAACCAGATAATCACCGGCTTGCATGAAATTGGCGCAGATTACAATGTTACCCTTGAAAGTTTGAACCGTCTCCTGCAAGAAATCTCGGAAAATTCCGAAAACGTGGAGTTTACCTCCGGGCA
>CAYWSS010000298.1:0-7257 GCA_964460505.1 uncultured Caldilineaceae bacterium
ACGGCAAAAGGACGCTACGATAGCGGCTACAAAGGTGTGTGCCTAAGTAGTTACGAATTATCCAAAGTAAACCCTGATTAAAAATACGCCAAACATCAGTACGCCGGCGGTTACTTTGGCCATAATGCCGGCGGTGGTTCCGGCCAGATAGCCTTTGGTGGCATTCAGGGCGGTGCTCCAATTACGGTGTCGAAGTCGCTCAATGAGCAATATGCCGCCAAGGGTACCCAAAATGCCCACCAGACAGCCCACAATTGGCGTACCCAGCACGCTCCCGGCAATGCCTGACAACAGGCCGATAATTGTACCCAGCGCAATTGCCAGACAGGAGGCCCCCCCAAATTTGGCCCCAAACTGTCCCCCCAAAAAATCGGCCACAATGCCTACAATCATGAGCAGCGTAATGGCAGCAAAAGCCCACCAGCCCAGGTTTGCCCAGCCCAAAACCAGACCGTAAAATACCGCCGCCCCCCAAATAATTACGGTGCCGGGCAGGGGCGGAATAACTGTAAATATCAAGCCGACCATCATCACAAACAACGTAATAAACAGTACAAATCCCTGCGTCATAATTTCCATAATTAATTCCTCACCGGTTTGATTTTACCGGTCTAAAAAGAAACACACAACTTTTAGCACATTTTCCAATACGTAACATAATTACCGGCAGTTGCAAATCCATGCTACAATTGCACTAACGCACCGCGAGATAACTTACCGGAGAAAGAACGATGCCCACAAATTTACCACAAATTTACCAAGAGGTTGCCAGAGAGGTAATTCCGTACAAATCCAGGCAAGCGCACGGCAAAATGGCGCTTATCGCCATTAACCCGGCGCTGCCGTGCGTACTGTGCAGCGGGCCGGCAACCAACGCCATCATTGCGCCCGCCCCGGAACAGGCTCCGGGCGCATGGCTTACGTTTCCCATTTGCAATTCCTGCGAAGAGCGCCAGGTAAGAAATCCGCCCGAAACGCAGGAATAACGCTAACCCCATGACGCAACCCAACCCCGGCTGCAAACGAATTGCATTATGGACCGGCCCCCGAAATGTATCTACCGCCTTGATGTACTCCTTTGCCCGGCGAAAAGACACGCAGGTCACCGATGAACCCTACTACGGTCACTACCTGCGCGTATCCGGCGCACCCCACCCCGGCGCCGATGAAATCATGGCCGCCATGGAATGTAACGGCCATCGGGTGACGCAGGAGACTATTCTGGGGCCATACGACTGCCCCATCATCTTTTTTAAAAATATGACTCACCACATGGTGGACCTCACCCTGGATTTTTTGGCCCAAACCACAAATATTTTGCTGACCCGAAATCCGCACGATATGCTGCCGTCGCAAGCCCGAGGGTTTGGCTACATGCCGGCCCTGCCGGATACCGGCTACAAAGCGCAGGTGGAAATTCTGGAGTACCTTCTCGATTTGGGGCAAACCGTGCCGGTGCTCGATTCATTCGAGCTGCTGGCCGACCCGCGCGGTGTGCTCAACCAGCTTTGCCGCCAAATCGATATTCCCTTTGACGAGGCCATGCTTCATTGGCCCGCCGGCCCCAAGCCCGAAGATGGCGTGTGGGCCAAATACTGGTACCACAGCGTCCATCAATCGACCGGATTTAGACCGTACAGCCCCAACACCCTGCCGTTCCCGGAAGAATTGCGGCCTCTGCTGAAAGAGTGCCTGCCCTACTACAACAAGCTGCATCCACATGTAATCAAAGCCGGACAGTGACCAACCAAAAAACAGGGGAAATTTGTTAGATTCCAGAAGATGCAGAATAATTTTTTGTTGACCGACACAAAAATGGAGAAAAAATGAACGTAAAATTACCTGATTCCCGCAACGAAAATATTTTGATTTATGTCGGGGGCAAATTGTACCCCCGTGACAAAGCCAAAATTTCTGTCTTTGATAGCTCCGTGCAGGGCGGTGATGCGGTGTGGGAAGGATTGCGCGTTTACAACGGCAAAATTTTTATGCTTGATGCTCACCTGAACCGGTTGTTCGATTCCGCCAAGGCCATGGCTTTTGAGCGAATCCCCGGCCGCGATGCCGTGAAAGCGGCCATCTTCCAGACGCTGCAAGCAAACAGCATGCGCAATGAAGTTCATATCCGGCTGACGCTGACTCGCGGCAAAAAAGTCACCTCCGGGATGAGCCCCCACTTTAACCGGTACGGCCCCACCCTGATTGTGCTGGCAGAATGGAAAGCGCCCGTGTACAATAGCGGCGGTATCCGGCTGATTACCGCCGCTATTCGCCGGAACACGCCTATGTGCATCGACTCGAAAATTCATCACAATAATCTCATCAACAATATTCTGGCCAAAATCGAAGCCAACGTAGCGGGCGTGGACGATGCCGTGATGCTGGACATTCACGGTTTTGTGTCCGAAACCAACGCCACCAACATTTTTCTGGTCAAACGCGGCAGCCTGCTTACCCCCCACGCCGATAGCTGCCTGCCCGGCATTACCCGCGGCAAAGTGATCGACCTTGGGCGCGAGGCAGGCTTCACCGTGATTGAGCGCAACATTTCCATCAGCGAGCTGTACGCCGCCGACGAAATCTTCACCACCGGCACCATGGGCGAGCTGTCGCCGGTGCTGGAAGTAGATGGCCGCACTATTGGCACGGGTGAGATTGGCCCGGTTACGGAGAAGCTGCGGGCCATCTACGCCGAAAAAACCGCCGGCGAAGGCGAGCCGCTTCCCTTTTAGCGAGGCAATAGATGAGCAAAGATATTATTTTAATTGTTGATGACGAAGAAAATATCATCGAGTTGGGGCGACTTTATCTGGAAAACGAAGGGTATCAGGTAGAGTCTGCGAACGATGGGCTGGAAGCATTGCAAAAAGCCAAACTGATGAATCCGGCCCTGATAGTGCTCGACTTGATGCTGCCCAAACTGGATGGCTGGGAAGTGTGCAAAAAAATTCGGGCAACCAGCCAGGTGCCCATTATTATGCTCACCGCCCGCACCGATGATATCGACAAAATTGTGGGGCTGGAGCTGGGCGCCGATGATTATATGACCAAGCCCTACAATCCGCGCGAACTGGTGGCCCGCGTAAAAGCCGTGCTGCGCCGGGGCGGGGGCGGCCCAAAACTCCCGGATACAAAAGATGCCGTTCTAAAGGCCGGCTCCCTCATCGTTGACCCGGCCCGGCGCGAGGCAATACTGGATGGCCAACAGCTTGAGTTACGCACCAAAGAGTTCGACCTGCTGCACGTTTTTGTCGAAAATCAGGGATTGGCTCTCACCCGTGAAAAGCTGCTCAATCTGGCCTGGGGCTTTGAATTTTACGGCGAAACCCGCACCGTTGATGTTCACGTAGCCCACCTGCGCGAACGGCTGGCCGGCAGTGAGCAGGTCAATATCGAAACCATTTGGGGTGTCGGTTACAAAATGACCATCAGTGAATAGGAATTACGCACCATGAGCCTGAGCCGGCGTTTGATTATTTCATACATTATTATCATCTTGATTGCGCTCACGCTGGCCTTTGTCACGCTCATTCTCATTTCGCGCCCGCTGCAAAACAGGGTGTCCCTCACCCGCCTGGTTGCGCAGGGTAATCTGGCAGCGCAGCAGATTAACAACCAGTACCGGCGCGGCCTCAGCACCGAGCAGATTCTCCGGCAAATCCAAAATCGGCCCAATCAAAACAACAATCATTTTCTGTTTGTAGATAACCAGGGCAAAATTCTGTTTGATACCAAAAACAATTGGGCAGGCTTACCAATCAGGGTTCCTCAAAAAGACGACGCTACGTCCCCCTCCGGCACGCTCAGAGACCCCACCGGCGAGACAAATCTAAATTTTGCCGCGGTGCAGGTTGGCCCCGCCGACAAACCGGCCGGCTACCTGTTGGCCGTCAGCGCGCGCAGCCCGGCGGTGCCTCGCTTTATTACAGAATTGGGATCGGGCTTGATTGTGGCCGGGACAGTGGCCCTGATGGTGTCGCTGCTGGCCAGCGTGGTCATTGCCCGCTCAATTGCCCTGCCTCTCAAAGAAATTTCCGGCGCGGCAGGGGCGGTAGCCGCCGGAGATTACACCCACCGGCTGCCGGAAAAAGGGCCGCCCGAAATCAAGCAGGTGGCTGCCAGTTTTAATGTGATGGCCGGGCAGGTGGAAAACAGCCAGCAAGCGATGCGGGATTTTGTCTCCAACGTGTCGCACGAGCTAAAAACTCCGCTGACCTCAATTCAGGGTTTTTCGCAGGCCATTATGGAAGGCGCTACTCAGGATGATGCTGCAAAACAACGCGCCGCCGGAATTATTTACCAGGAAGCCTCGCGGATGGGGCGGCTGGTGGAAGACCTGCTGGACCTGGCCCGCATCGATTCCGGGCAGGTGGTGATGCAGAAAACGCTGCTGGATTTATCGCAGATATTAAGCAGCACCTACAACCGGCTGCTGCCGCAGGCCAAACAAAAAGAAGTTACGCTTGTAAAAAACTGGAAGCGGCTGCCCCGTATTGTGGGCGATGGGGATCGGCTGGCGCAGGTATTTACCAATTTGCTGGATAACGCCGTGCGCCACACACCCGCCGGGGAAAAAGTAACCATCAGCAGCAACATTGTGCGGGGGCTGCCCCACCCACGCGCTATGCCTCCCGGCGCGGCGCAGCCGGATGCCACCACTGCCCTTTCGGAGCGGGGCGATTTTGCGGAGGTGAGCATCAGCGATTCCGGGCCGGGCATTCCCTCTGAAGATTTAGCCCGGATCTTTGAGCGTTTTTACCAGGTTGATAAAAGCCGCAAGCGGGGCAAAGGCACCGGTCTGGGGCTGGCCATTATCAAAGAAATTATTGATGCCCACAGCGGTTATATTCGCGCTGAAAGTATAGAGGGCGTGGGCGCCAAATTTACCGTTCAGCTTCCTATTACTGAAGCAGATGCAAAGACGCTAATCTCTATCCGCAAACAGCCCAAATAGGTAAGCGTTCACCCTCCTCCCTTGAGAGAGGGGTTGGGGGGGAGGGGTATTTACAAGGAGAACTTTACGCAATGAAAAACTGGACCCTACCTGCAAGCCGGCACAAAATCACCTGCATTGATGCCCATACCGGGGGCGAACCCCTGCGGGTAATCATCGACGGCTATCCGGCCCTGCCCGGCGCAACGATATTGGAAAAACGTCGCTACGCGAAAGCACATCTCGATCACCTGCGGACGGCGCTGATGTGGGAACCGCGCGGCCACGCCGATATGTACGGCTGCCTTGTCACCGAGCCGGTTACGCCGGAAGCAGACATTGGCGTGCTCTTTTTGCACAACGAGGGCTACAGCACCATGTGCGGCCACGGCATTATTGCCATTACCAAAGTGGTGCTGGAAACCGGCCTGCTGCCGATGACTGCCCCGGAGACAACCGTTAAAATCGACACCCCCGCCGGGCTGGTTACAGCTCACGCCCGGATTAGTGACAACCAGGTACAAAGCGTCTGTTTTTACAACGTACCCTCATTTGTGGTCGCTCTGGATGACATTGTGGATGTGCCGGGACTGGGACAAGTTCGGTACGATCTGGCGTTTGGCGGCGCGTTCTACGCCTACGTGCAGGCCGGGCAGGTTGGCCTGACCTGCGCCCCCACCGAATTTCGCCCATTGATTGAAAAAGGCATGGCCATTAAACACGCGGTGATGGCCGGCCGCCCCATTCCCCACCCGTTTGAGAAGGATCTCAGCTTTTTGTACGGCACTATCTTCATCGCCCCCCCGCTGAGCGCCGGCGCCGGCAGCCGCAACGTGTGCATATTTGCCGAAGGCGAAGTGGATCGCTGCCCGACCGGCACCGGGGTCAGCGGGCGGATGGCCATTCATTACGCCCGGGGCGAAATCGGGATCAACGAACCGATGACCATCGAGAGCATCATCGGCAGCCGGTTTACCGGGCAGGTGGTTAAAACCACCACCTTTGGCCCCCACCCCGCCGTCATTCCGGAGGTAGAGGGCACCGCCCACATCACCGGCCGCCACCAGTTTGTTATCGATCCTGACGATCCGCTGCGTGACGGATTCATTTTGCGATAGCAGAGGGATGGCTCCCCACAAACCATTAACATATTTCTCTTTCTCCCCGCCTGGGCTATAATTCCGGGTATGAATCAATTTGATCGCCTGGAAGAACTGGCCCAGCGTCTGGTAGAAGGCACCTTCAACCGAATATTTCAATCCGGCACTCCCTCTTCCGCGCCGGCAGAAATGTCACAACAAGTTGAAACCAAAGAGGTGCTCAGCATTGCCACGCACAATCAAAATGCGCAGCGATGGAGCCTGCGCCTGAAGGAGCGCCGGATACAGTTGGGAGAGCCGGTGCTTACAATTGGCCGGGCGCTGAACAACGATATCATTTTGAGCGACCCCACGGTGTCCCGGTACCATGCCCAGTTACGATGGAGAAATGAGCGCTACTATCTTTACCCGCCCCAATCGCAAAATGGCCCATTTTCTGAAAAATCGCCCCGAACAAAAAAATTGAATGCCTGGCCGCACACGCGGGTTAACCGGCAATCCGTGCCGGGCCATCTGCGCCCCCTGGCAGCCGGTGACGCAATTGAGTTTGGCAAGACACACCTCACCATCGAGGTGGTGTAGGCTTAAGAACGGGACGAGGCACCATTGTGAGTTTGGACTGGATTTTATTTGGATTGCGGCTTCTCAGCACCGCTATCCTTTACACATTTTTGGGGCTGGCTTTTTACATCATCTGGCGCGATTTGAAACAAGCCGGCCCCCAACCTGCGCCGCCGCCTCTCCACCGGCTGCGCGTCATCGCTCCCGCCGAAAATTTATCTTTGGCAGCGAACGACATTTTGCCGCTGCAACCCATGACCCTGTTAGGGCGCAATGCCGACAGCACCATCCCCCTGGCCGACAGCGCCGCCTCGGGGCAACACGCCCGCCTGAGCCACGAAAACGGAACCTGGTGGATAGAAGATTTGGGCAGCCGCAACGGCACCCTGCTTAACGACCTGCCGCTGTCCAAACCCACCTCGCTGACCGATGGTGATATTATTGGCATTGGTAGCCTGCGGCTCAAATTTGAAACGATGAAGGATGAAGGATGAAGGATGAAAAGTTACCGGCAAAAAAACCGGCGAGCTACTACTTTGGCAACGATAATTTCATCAAAATGAGTTTTCCATTTATTTTGCAGGAAAGGTAACTACCCCCCTCCAACTCCATACGTATCAAGCTAATAAAGCAGGTAACTATACTGAAAACAGAATGAGAACG
>CAYWSS010000299.1:0-7243 GCA_964460505.1 uncultured Caldilineaceae bacterium
TTTGCAGGATCGCTCTGTAAACAAGCGTATTATCTGCCACGAATTACACTAATTTTTTATTTTTTCGTGTTAATTCGTGCAATTCGCGGCAAATTCTTTACTTTGATCCTGCGAAATCCTGTAGAGCCGATTTTTGGCAGTACCGGCAGTGAATATTATGGTTCAGTAGGGGTTAGTTGAAATTTGATGAGTTTGACTAACCCCTTCAGGCTAATTGGTTTGCTCATGTAATCATTGGCGCCGGCGGTCAGACACCGTTCACGGTCACCCGGCATGGCCAAAGCCGTAATGGCAATGATAGGGGTGGTCTTGAATTGTTTTTGGGACCGAAGCCGCTCCATTGCTTCCAATCCATCCATTTCCGGCATTTGGATATCCATTAAAATAAGATTTGGAGGTTCTTCTTTAGCCCGGGCAATTGCCTCTTTCCCGGTTCTGGCAGTTACCACTCGATAGCCCGTGTTCAGCAAGTAGTCGGACAGGGTGTTGAGGTTCATTTCGTGGTCATCGGCCAGGAGAATAAGCGGTTTTTCGGCGGGTTTGCCCTGCTGCAAATTGGCGGGTGGTGTGGTTGTTGATTTGGCAGATATTTTGAACAAGGGTGAATCCGGCTCCGGTTTATTAAATATGTTGTGCAGCGATTGTTGTAATCTTCGGCGGGAAATAGGTTTCAGCAGATAATCTGTGGCCCCCAATGTTTTACTTTGCGCTTGTTCATCCATAACCGAGGCTACCACCACCGGGATATTTTTTGTGGTAGGGTTGGCTTTTAGCCCGGTCAGAACATCCCAGCCGGTCATGTCGGGCAGTAAAATATCCAGAATTATCACGTCTGGAGAAGCAGAGGCGGCTTTGTCTACAGCGCCGTTTCCCTGGGGATGGATAATCGTTTCCAGCCCCAATTCTTTAAGATAGCGTTTGTATTGATCTGCCACTACCGGCGAGTCTTCGACGACCATGGCCTGGCGATTGGTTGGTTGCTGGCCGGAGCCGCTACCGCTGAAGGCATCTTTACCATTTGGCTGTTCTTCAACCGGGGACCACGGCAGCGATACGGTGAATCGACTGCCCTTATCCAATTCACTTTCCAGCGACACGCTGCCGCCGTGCATTTCAGCCATCCGGCGTACCAGGGCCAACCCCAACCCGGTGCCGGCATACCGCCGGGAAAGCGCGCTGTCTAACTGCACAAATGGTTGAAACAGGCGCGTCATCCTGTCTTCAGGGATGCCAATGCCGGTGTCCCACACCGTAAAATGAATGGCTTGCTGGGCATCGTCCTTAACCACGTCCAGTCCAATTTTGCCGCCTTCTGGCGTAAATTTTACCGCGTTGCTTAACAAATTGACCAATACTTGTTTAAGTCTGCGTTCGTCGGCCTGAAGCATTGTGGCTTTTTTATCGATGGTTGAGGAAACTTTGATGCGTTTTTTATGAGCTATCTGCTTTACAAACAGCAGGCTGGCCTGACAAACCCGCTTGACCGAAACCGTATCAATCTGCAACTGAAATTTACCGGCTTCAATTTTAGAAAGGTCAAGAATATCGTTAATTAATGAAAGCAGGTGGCGACCGCTGTCTTCGATATTTTTTATGGCTTTATTCTGTTTTTGGTTTAACCCGCCGTACACTTCTTCCTGCAATGCTTCGGACATACTTAGCACCGCGTTAAGCGGTGTTCTCAGTTCATGGCTCATGCTGGCCAGAAATTCATTTTTTAGGCGGGCTGCGCGGGCCAGTTTAGAATTGGCGGTGCTAAGTTCTGCGGTGCGCTCCTCAACGCGCCGGGCCAGGGTGGCGCGCTCTTTCTCTAACTCCTGCTCTACCTTTTTGCGCTCAACCAACTCCTGTTGCGCCTGTTCAAACAGCCGGGCATTTTCAATGGCGCTGGCCGCCTGATTGGACAACAGTTGCGCCAGCGAAATTTCCTGATTGGTAAAGGCGCGCTCTCTGCGGCTGTCTACAATCTCTACGCACCCAATCTCGTGGTCTTGAAATATCATCGGTAAAATTAATAGTGTTTTGATGTTGCTTTTGAGTGGGGTTTGGGTATTACTGCTAATTTGATTGTACTCCCGGCGCAGCAAAACCTCTTTGGCCAAGGTGGGGTCTACCAGCGAACTGCCGTTCCACCAGTTATCCGGCCCATATTTTGCCACCAAAGAAATCTCATCAGTGCTGTGATTCCATTCTGAAATGGCGCACCCTTCAACCTTAAGCATGGCCACCATTTCCCGGGTTACGGTTTGCAACACATAGTGCAAATCCAGGCTGGAAGCAATAGCCGCCCCCGCGTATTGCAGCGTGAGCAACTCCTGATTAAATTTAATAATTTTTGCTTCGGCCTGTTTACGCTCTGCAATGACCTGTTTTAACAGGATGTTTGAATTTGACAGGTCCCTGGTTCTTTCTGCAACGCGCTGCTCCAATTCATCATAAGCTTGTTGCAGGGCGGTTTCGTACCGTTTTCTTTCGGTAACATCGCGGGCCACGGCCACCATCTGGGTCTCGCCTGTTTCCGGCATTTGTACCCTGCGTATGCTGGATTCCAGCCAGATGTAGCTTTTATTCTTCTTTTGAAACCGGAGGGTAAATATAGATTCATTGTCCGGGTCAAGCAAGGGCGGGTCCATCTGGAGTATCTCTTCTAAGTCTTCCGGATGGATAAAATCAAAAAATGATTGGCCCAGGAGTTCCTCAGGCTCAAATTCTAAAATTTCGCGGCAGGCGGCAGACACATACGTGTACGTGCCGTCAGTGGCGAGTCTGGTTATCAAATCGCTGGCGTTTTCGGCCAGCATCCGGTGGTGCTCTTCGCTGTCACGCAGGGCGTGTTCGGCTTTAATGCGTTCCGTAATATCGGTGCCGTATACATTGACATAGCCCAGTGCCCCCACAGGAACGAAAATGCACGTAAAAACCCGGTCATTGCAGAGGTGTTCTACTTCAATACGCTCATCAGTTTCAAGCGTTTGCCGGATGAAGGGGAGCCAGCTTTGGGGGGCATTGGTGCTAATTTTATTTTGCCGGTTATTGTGCAATAAATCTATGCCGGGCATGTTGCTGAACATCACCTTTCCCTGCGGAGAAATCCGCAGGATGGGATTGGGCGCTTCAGATGCAAAGCGGGCCAGCGCCCCGATTTTTTCTTCGGCCTCTTTGCGTTCTCCTATGTCCCGGGCAATAATCAGCGTAGCCTGTTCTCCTTCGTAATCAATGAGGGTGGCACTAATCTCTAGCGGCACACGGTGGCCATCGCAGTGCATCATTTCCAGAGCGTAAATTGAGGTGGTGTCTTTGCCGCTAAAACCGCGTTGATACTGGTTTAGCACAGAGGGGAGAATTTCCGCCGGAAAGAGTTGCTCCAACTCCAGCGACAGGAAATTTTCTTTTGAATAGCCCAGAATTTTTTCAATGACCTGATTTACAAAAATAACCTTGAACTCTTTAAGAACCATAATTGCATCGTTGGCGTGGTCAATAATGGTCCTGTATTTTGCCTCAGAATTAGCCAGGGTGGCTGTGGTTTGCTTTAACCTGAACTGGGTTTCGATGCGGGCAATCAGCTCGCCTCTTTCAAATGGTTTTACCAGATAATCGGATGCGCCTAATGAAAAGGCCCTGACTTTATCTTTTACCCGGTTGGTGGCGGTGAGCATAATTACTTTTATCCGGCTGGTTTTGGGATCACTCTTAATAATTTCAAGCACCTCAAAGCCATCCAGTGTGGGCATCATTATGTCCAGCAACATGATGTCTACATCGTGGTTATTTTCCAAAAAAACAAGCGCATCTTCGCCTGATGAAACGGTGGTCAGGTTATAGTTTTGTCTTTTCAGCAAGGCAACAACAAAGATTCGGGTATCGGGTTCGTCATCAACAATTAAGACTTTGGGCTGTGTGTTCATTTAGGATTTTTTCTGAATCCTTCAATCAGATTGACCAAATTATCTTTTTTAAAGGGTTTGGTTACAAAGCCGTCTGCGCCAACTTCTCTGGCTTTATCTTCATTGACTTTTTCTGTAGCGGCGGTAAATATAATTACCGGCGTTTCCTTTGTTTTCGGGTTTTGCTTAAGGGTTTTGCACACGTCGTAGCCGGAGATGCCGGGCATCCAGATGTCGAGCAGAATGAGATCGGGATTTTTGGTCATTGCCGCTTTTAGCCCGGTGGCGCTGGTTTTTGCGGTTAGAACCCGGTAGGTATCGTCAAGAACCTGCTGGGTAACAGCCAGAATATCCTCTTCATCGTCAATGACCAATATTTTGAGCTTGGCCCCGGTATTTGTGATTGTAGCGGGGTTATCCTGCTGTTCAAAATGCGTTGCCCTATATACAGCCGAGTCTGCGGCTTTTACTCTGCCAACTCTGGCAAACTTCACTTCCATCCCCGTGGTCAACGGCAGTAACACGTGAAAAATTGACCCTTTTTTATATTCACTTTCAGCCCAGACCTGGCCCTCATGCGCTTCGATTATACCTTTGATGATTGAGAGGCCAAGCCCCGTACCCCCGGCCATAAATTCATCTTTGCCGCTCTTGTGTTTGGTGACATCGCCCACGGTAGAGAATCGTTTAAACAATTTGCTAACGTCCTCTTCTTTTATGCCGATACCATTGTCGATGATGCTGATATGGACGTGGCTCTCTTCGGTTGCGGCGCAAATTGTAATCTGCCCGCCGTCGGGCGTGTATTTAATGGCGTTGCCCAGCAGATTGATAATGACCTGCGCAATGCGGTCTCTGTCACCCAATACAGGGGGAATGTTCCCCTGAACTTTCAGGGTGAGGGTATGCCGCCGTTTATCCAGCGAAGGTTTTTGCTCGTCGGCCACTTCGGAAATGACCTGGGCTATAGAGATGGTGTCTTTTCGTAATACCAGCTTGTTTTCTTCAATCCTGGAGATATCCAGCAGTTCGGTGACAATCCTGGTCAGCCGGTTGGTATTTCGAGCAACCGTATCCAGCATTTTTTGACGTTCTTCTGCGCTTTGTTCCTTGTCTTTGCGCAGCAAATCAACATAGCCCTGAATAGAAATGAGCGGCGTTCTCAATTCGTGCGAGGCCATTGAAATGAATTGAGATTTTAATTCATCCAATTGTCTTAATTCTTTGTTGGCCGCCTCTATTTCTTCTACCTTGGCCTGTAAGTCGCCGGCCATTTGATTAAAGGTGTGGGCCAAATCCTCAATTTCATCGCCGCTGTAAACAGATATGCGATGCGACAAGTCTCCCTGCCCAATTCGTTTAGAGCCATTATTTAACGCTTTTATGGGCTTTGAAAGGGTTCGGGAAAATGCCAACGCTACAGGAATAATTACGAGCACAATGGCCCCCAAAATAAGCGCAAACGTAGTCATCAACCCCTGAGATCTGTCTACAATAAGCTCCAAAGTGGTCTGGGTATTGTTGGTTATTTTTGCGTTGGTGGCCAGCGCCGGGGCAATGACCTCTTCAATGGGGACTACAAGGCCCACACTCCAACCGGTTTGGGATATTTCGTGATAGGCAAAGAAATATTCCTGGTTGGTTTCCGGATGAGTGTAGGTGGTGAGGTCATGTTCACCACCCATCATCTGCTGAATGATTGCCTGAAAATTGCTGTCATTCACTTCTGTAAGATTAAGAGAGAACTGCTCGTTATCGCCAAAGTCACCTTCAAAACTGTCCTTAAAACCAAGAAAGTCGGCAGCCCGTTCGGGAAACGAAATGGCTTGCCCATTTTGCGACATCATAAAAGCGAAGCCGGTCTCCTCCACCTGAACATCAATAATCTGGTCAATCATCTTTTTCAGGGTAATATCGATGCCGACCACACCCATAAGCTCCTCTTGCCCCCGGTAGGCCGGCGCCACGTTGGACACCATCCAGCCCAAACCGGCCGGATCCCAATAAAGTTCTGTCCAGACCGGAACGCGCCTGGGGTCGTGTTCTTTATCGGCCAGAAAATAAAAGTCAAACACGGTTACGTCGGGGATGCCGGCAAATTGCTCCGTAGCATCTACCCAAACGTACTGCCCCTCGATAAAGGGCATGCCCCGGGACATCTGGCTATTGGCATTAAGATAAAGCTGTACGGCGTATGGGTTGTGGTCGGCAATGCTCCTGAACTTAATGTCCATAAATTCTGTCAGATAAATCTCCTCCATTATTTCAGGAGAAACGACATTTCCGTTCTCGTCTACGCCATCACCAAAAACCCCCATCCAGGAGTTATCATTTTCTTCGATGCTGCCAAACATTTTGGATTTTGAATTGGGTTTGTAAACGCTGGGAAAGGGGTACCGGTTGACGGTATCCGGATTGTTGTAAAGATAGCCGGCAAAATCGGCCAGTTGGCCGGTATCGGCCTCTATCCGGGCCAGAATCTCGCTGATGTCGCCGGCTACGCCCTGCACCACAGATTTAAGGTGAATTTCCTGCTCTCTGGAGAGGGCGTCCATACTGTCTGACATGGCTAAATATGCAATTTGCTGATTTGCGTCGGCGGCGACATCAATCATATTTCGGCTGCTGCTGTACCCCATCAACCCTGCAATGAGCAGCGGGACAAGCGACGTAATCAGAAATATGATTACCAGCTTGGTTGCAATTCTAACTCTCATTTATTACCATCCATCTATCGCGGGCAACGTGGATTTTTGGTTGCAAAACTCCAGTTTCGTAACCGGAAATTCAACATCCCCCCGTCGATTTGAAATTCGATTCTTTAGAATTAGCGTCTAAAACCAGCAGGGACGAAGTATACTTCGCCCCTATGAAATGTTATAGTTTAAACGGAAACTATTAAAAAAACCGGTTCAGCTAGTTATTCTTGCGCTGAAATGTGAGCAGGTAGTTTACGTGATGGTTACCCGGCAGGCCAAGACCGGTGATAATGTCGCTGGCGGCGCCATCTACAAAGACTTTGTAGGTGCCCTGGTCCATCGGGCCGTACATGGGCGCATTGGCGGCATATTCCGGATAAGGTTTGTTTTCGGTAACCATGATGTTTTTGCCGTCGGCCCAGGCCATAGCCACCTTTTGCCCTACCAGGCGTTGGCCGGCTTCGTTGAGTACTTCTATAAAAACATGATGCGTCCCACTCGATTCTGAGGAGTCTTGATATTGCGCCGAAACCAGGCGGAAGACCGGGCCGTTTTTCGGTTGTGCTCTGTTTAGCTTTATGCCCAAATCATCAAGACGCGGATCCCAGCTTGCCGCTGCGCCGCTGCCGGCCCCACTGCTGCGGGTTGGGGCCGGAA
>CAYWSS010000300.1:0-7218 GCA_964460505.1 uncultured Caldilineaceae bacterium
AATCAGTCCGACTGAGTGGTTATCGGTGGCACAGTTTCCAAAACGGGAATTGCTGGCATTGGAATATTCAACAGTAACATTGTTAACCCAACCGGCCACCCGGTAAAGCTGTTGGTGATTAGCGCCAGGCCGGTAACGCCTCCGGGGGCAATATTGGCCGGAAGCAGGAACAAATTCAGATTAACTGAAAGCAACAGGGCGCCCACAGTTAACAGAAAATAATCTTTAAGTATACCCCGTAAATTAATTTGAGAGACGGCTTTAATTATTTTTGAATTCATTTTGCCCCCGGTCAAATAAACCTTTCAGGGGACTAGCGCAATTTTCTAATGGATACCAGCGTGTCGCAAATGTAATCAATCTGGTTCGGGGTAAGGGTAGCTCCCGAGGGCAGGTTTAGGCCGCGCCGTCCCAAATCTTGGGCTACCGGCAGTAATTGGCCGGTGTTGTACATGGGCAGGGTGTGAACCGGATAAAAGAAGGGCCGGCTGTCGATATTTTTCTCGCGCAATTTTGCCCGCAATGTATCCCGATTGATGCCAAACTCATTGTCCACCAGCACCGAATACATCCAGTAGACATTTTGCGCCCACTCCGCTTCGGGGGGCAGGGTCAGACCCGGCACTTTGCCCAGACGCCGGTTGTAATGGGCCGCGTTGCGGCGGCGGATATTCAGCATTTCTTCAATGCGTTCCAGTTGGGCCAGTCCAATAGCGGCCTGAATGTTGGTCATCCGGTAGTTGTAGGCCACTTCCGGGTGCCAGTAGGGGTTATCGCTGGTGCGCCCCTGGTTTTCCAGGAAAAAGGCCCGTTTGGCCCACTCTTCATTGTCAGTAACAATGATGCCGCCTTCGCCGGTGGTGATGACCTTGTTGCCGTAAAAACTAAATATCGATGCGTCGCTGAGGGCGCCCGCCCGCTGCCCTTGGTACAACGCGCCGTGGGCTTCGGCGGCATCTTCCAGCAGCAGCAGGTTGTGTTTGCCGGCAATGGCCCGCAACGGTTCCATATTAGCGGGATGGCCGTATAAATGTACGGCCATAATCGCTTTGGTTTGAGGCGTAATTGCGGCGGCAACCACGTCGGGATCGATGTTCCAGGTGTCACGTTCGGAGTCAACAAAAACGGGGGTTGCTCCGGTGTAACGGATGCCGTTGGCCGAGGCTACATAGGTGAGACTGGGCATAATTACTTCGTCGCCGGGGCCAAGATTGAGCGTGGCCGCCAGCAGGTGAAGCGCCACCGTGCCGTTAAATGTGGCAATGCCGTATTTTGCGCCACAGTATTTGGCAAAGCTCTGTTCAAAATCATGCACGTATTTGCCCAGCGATGAAACCCAGCCGCTTTTTATACAGTCGGTTACGTATTTCAATTCGTTGCCGGCCAGCAGGGGTTCGGCTACCGGAATAAAGGGTTGTTTCTTGTTCAAGGGTACTCCTGCATTGCAAACAAAAGGGAGACGATGTTAAACGTCTCCCTACATAATTAGTGAGAACCGAATCATAATCTTTTTGCAGTAAATGTCAAAGTGGGACGCATCCTGTTAACCTGGGCCGGAGCCGTTGTTCCACCGGGTTAATAAGGGCAACAATTCGGTATGGTTGTGGATAATAGCATCGGGCATTACGGCAGTTTCCGGTGAATACCCCATGGACATAGACCAATCGTCCTGACCTGCACCCACATATTGCACGCCGCGCATGCCCACGCCTTGCGCTCCGGCAATATCTGTACGAAGCAGATCGCCAATGTGTACGGCTTCTGCCGGTTTTGCATTGAGTGCATCAAGGGCGCTTATAAAAGATTGGGGGTGCGGCTTGCTGTGCCCCAATTCATCGGAGAAGGTGAGGTGAGAGAAGTATTGAATGATGTTGTCCTGCTCCAAAATGTGGCGTAACATTCTGCCCGGAGTAAGCCCCGTGTCGGAGATGACCGCCAGACGATATTGGCCGGTAAGTTTTTCAAGTACCGCCGGCACCTCTTCCATTAAAATGGGCGGGCCTTCCAGAATGCTGGTTTCCATCCCGGCCTGTAATTTTTGCAGTTCCACCGGATCGACCAAAAGTTCAAGTTCGGCAATCATGATCGCCAGCCATTCTCCTGCATCAAGCGTGCGCTGCTCTGTAATCCAGGTGTGGCTCCATACGTTGCGCGCTTTCTTAACCGCGGTTCTCACCTGATCATAAGTAAGCCGTTTGCCGCCGGCTTGTTCCAGGTCTGCTTGCAACCGGCGCGTTCTTTCTCTGTAATCAACGGCCCGGCTCTTGTACAGGGTTTGCCAAAAGTCAAAGGTAATGGCTTGTATGGTCAATTTAATTCTCCAAGCTGCACTTGTATTTGGCGGGCTGCCTGGCGGGCCCGTTTCGGGGCGTCGCCAACATAGCGGCTAGCATCCAGTAGATGCGTAACCTGCGTTGGCGTAAGATATTGGGTAATCCGTTCATCGTTAAACAAGCGAACGGGCAGCGGGTTGGGGCGACCTTCGGCAATTGCGGCCCAGGCCGCCAGGCTGTGCTCGCGGATGATTTCGTGCATTTCCTGTCGATCTGCGCCATGTTTTACGGCAGTCATCATAACCCGCTCGGTGGCGGCAAAGGTGCCGTATTTTTCAAGATTGCGGGCCATTGCGGTTTTGTCAACGCGCAGGTCGTGAATTAAGCGGGTGGCCCGCCGCAAAATCTCGTCCACGGCCAGAAACGCCGCCGGGAATATTTCGCGCCGGTTGGCGGAGTCGTCCAACGTGCGTTCCAGCAGCGAATGGGCGGCGTTGTCCCACGCTACGCGAGGCAAACTGGCCACCAGCCGGGCCAGGCTGTCGATATTTTCGGCATTGATGGGGTTCCGTTTAAAGGGCATGGCGCTGGAGCCAACCTGTTTTTTACCGAACGGTTCTGCCAGTTCGCCCAGCGATGGCGCTTGCAGCAGACGCAGATCGAACGCAAATTTATAGAGCGAGCCGGCCAACCCGGCCAACCCGTTGAGCACCAGCCAGTCTTGCTTGCGGGGGTAGGTTTGGGTTGCCACCGGAAACGATTCCAAGCCGATAGCTGCCATTATCTCTGTTTCCAGTCGAGCGGCATTCCAGTTTTCAGTGTTCAATTTGTCACCACCCGGGTTTGGCCTGTGCGAGGTTTTTAACAACTCTTCGTAGGAGGCGGATGTGCCGACGGCCCCCTTGAATCCTTTGCCCCGGATGCCGGCGCGCACCCGCCGCAGTTCGGCCAGGTCCGTCAGTAAATCGAAGCCGTACTGCGCCAGCCGGTAGCCGAGCGTAGTCGGTTCGGCGGGTTGCAGGTGGGTAAAGCCAATGACGGACGTGTCGGCCCATGTGTCAATCTGCGCGGCAAACTCAGCCAGCAAGCCGGTCAGTTTGGTCAAAACCAAATCCAGGCTTTCACGCAGGCGCAGGGCATCGGTGTTATCCTCAATGTCCATTGAGGTGGCCCCCAGATGAATGATGCCGCCGCCAATGGGGCATTGTTCGGCATAAGTTTTTACCTCGGCCATTAAATCGTGATAAATTTTGGCTTCAATTTCATGGGCGCGCTTTACGTCAATTTCGTTGATGCGCGCGCGCAAATCGTCAACCTGGGCCTGTTCTACCAGCCCGACGTTTTGCTGGGCCTGGGCCAACGCCACCCACAGGCGTCGCCATAATTGGCGTTTGTGGGCTTCGCTCCAGAGGGCGCGCATTTCGGGGCTGCCGTAGCGCCAGGTAAACGGAGACAGATAGGTTTGGTGAGTATATTGTTCGCTCATAATGGGGGAGTATAGCACGGGCCGAAAACAGCGGCAAAGTGATTGACGCAGCTTAGGGTTGCTGTTACAATAGCTCGAAAATCAGGGATCAGGAGTTAGGGTTTTCATGGCCCCTAACTCCTGCCCTCTTTATTTTAAGAGGAGCTACAATGCCGCAGATTGAAAATTCAACATTAATTGATGGCGTTCAGATTGTAAAGTTTGATGCTTTTGAGGATGGCCGGGGTCGTTTTATGGAAACTTTTCGTAAGGCGTGGTTTCCGCAGCGAAGTTGGGAGAATATTCAAAGTAACCGGTCAGAATCTTTAGCCGGCGTATTGCGGGGACTGCACTATCATTTTTATCAGGTAGATTACTGGACGGTTATGTCCGGAAAAATTCGGGCCGCCCTGTATGATTTGCGACCCGGTTCGCCCACGCAGGGGGCGGCCCAAACCGTTGAAATGGGCGGAGAAAACCTGGTGGGGTTGTATATTCCTATTGGCGTGGCCCACGGCTTTGTCAGCCTGACCGATGCTGTGCTTGTTTATATTGTGGATAACTACTACACCGGCGGAGATGAATACGGCGTGGCCTGGAACGACCCGGCGTTGGGCGTTAATTGGGGCGTAGAATCGCCAATTGTATCCGGGCGGGATTCGTCAAACCCGCTGCTCAAGGATATTCCGGCTAAAAATTTGCCAAAATAATTCAACCTGCGCCGTTGCCGGATTTTGAGCCGGGATTTGGAGATTAGGGAATTTTTTGATTTATGTTTTATCCTCAAATCTCCTAATCCCGACAATATTTCTGCATTCTGTTTAGCCACTGCCGGCTAATTATACAGGTCAAGTAAATTATCAAAAGACAGTGCCCAACCCGCTTACCAAATCTTGTGCGCTTTTTACCGGGCGGGCCGTATCAAACAACAGGTACTGGCCGGCCTCCCGGGGGCGGGCGTGGTGGGCGCTGGCCAACCGAAGATGCTGTTTGGTGATTATTTGATGCCCCCGCATAATCGTAATGTGTCCGGCAACCAGCACGTGTTGCGGAACATACGCCACAGATAGCTCCTGAAGCAAGGCGTCCAGAAAAATTCTAAAATCTGTCAGGCCATAATCTTTTTCGTTACGGGTAAAAAGTGCCGGCCAGAGATATTTATCATACGTGGGGTGGCTGCCGGCCAGAGAAGCTCGCAACAGATCGTTGTAGCGAGGATCATCCGGCCCTGAAACGGCCAAAAAATAGGCGGCCAATTGTTGGTAGGGGATGTTCTGGTGTTGCAGTTCGTAACCCCGGCGCAAAACTTCAATGTCATCATCTTGTAAGAGGGTATCGGCCCAGTTTAGTAAATACTGATGATCCCAGTTGAATAACCTGGCCGCGCTCTGCGGGCCGGCAATAATAGCGGGGGCGCCGGCGTGGGTCAGACTTACGCCGGCGTGGGTGCGCAGATAAAAGGGCAGGCTGTTAAACAGGGGGATGATTTTGTCGCGGCAGCGATGCGCTGTCATTGCCTTTTCAAAATTGGGCGTATAAACTTGATTTCCGCGGGCCAGGCTGGTGCCGTAGATGTGGGGCATTTCGTGATTGCCGCACAGGTAAATGATGGCATCGCCATATTCTTCTTGCAGTAAAATCACATCCCGCACAATTTCCAGAGATTGGTCAACATCCGGGTCTTCTTCGGTGTGAATCAGATCGCCGGTAAAAATCAGGCAATCGGCCAACCGGTTGGCGCGCAAGGTTTTGAATCGATCCCGGTAGCGGCGGTAGGCGTCCCAGTCACCGTGCAAATCAGTAACAACCATTGCTTTGCCGGAATCCAGAGACCACAAGCGCGGAAACGATTTGGTCAGGGTGTAGGTCATTGGTGTGTTGTCTGCCGCTCTAATCCAGGATTTTGCTCAAAAACAGTTTGGTTCGTTCATGTTTGGGATTTTCAAACAGCCCTTCGGGGGTGGTATCTTCCACGATGCTGCCTTCATCCATAAAAATAATGCGGTCGGCGGCGTTGCGGGCAAAGCCCATCTCGTGGGTGACCACCACCATGGTCATGCCCTCTTTAGCCAGGTCCAGCATCACGTCCAGCACTTCTTTGATCATTTCCGGGTCCAGGGCGCTGGTGGGTTCGTCAAACAGCATAATTTTGGGATTCATGGCCAGAGCGCGGGCAATAGCCACCCGCTGTTGCTGCCCGCCGGAAAGCTGACCGGGGTACACATCGGCCTTTTCCGGGATGCCCACGCGAACCAATTGCTTGCGGGCAATCTCATCGGCTTCGGCTTTTTTGCGTTTGCGCACCACTTTTTGGGCAATAGTAATGTTGCCCAACGCCGTCAGGTGCGGGAAAAGATTAAACTGTTGAAACACCATGCCCACTTCCATGCGCACGGCATTGATGTCTTTGGTTTTTTTACTCAGATGGATGCCGTCTACCCAGATGTCGCCGGCGGTGGGCACTTCAAGGTGATTGATACAGCGCAGCAGCGTGGATTTACCCGATCCGCTGGGGCCGATGATGACCACCACCTGTCCATGTTCAATATTCAGGCTGACATTGTTGACAGCCTGAACATTTCCAAAGTGTTTATCCAAATCTTTAATTACAATCATCGCATCTGAATCAGGAGTCAGATCAGTCATCGGTCTTTAACCTCACTTCCATTGCTTTTACACCCATCGACAGCATAATGGTCATGGTCAGGTACAAAAAGGCGACCATGTTGTACGTTTTCAGGTATTCAAAGGAACTGGCGGCGTACAGGCGACCAAGCTGGGTGATGTCCTGCACGCCCAGTGCCGATACCAGCGATGATTCTTTGAGCATGGCAATAAAGTCGTTGCCCAGCGGTGGCAGTACCCGCCGCACAGCCTGCGGCAGAATAATGTAACGCATGGCCTGAATGTAGCTCATCCCCACTGAGCGGGCGGCTTCCATCTGCCCCCGGCCAATCGATTCGATGCCGGCCCGAAAAATCTCTGACGAGAAAGCGCCGTAGCTCAGCGCCAGGGCAAAAATGGCTCTGGCCTCAAAGCCTATCTCAAGCCCGGCCCGGCGGTTGCCTAACATGGCCAGCGTGTTTTCCGGCTGAAGCATGCCAATGTCGGCCAGCCAGTCCCCAAAACCGTTAACGATAATCAAGACTGCCGGAATAAATACAAAAGATACGTAAAGCAGGTTGACCAGAATTGGCAGCCCGCGCATAATTTGCACGTACAGGGTGGCAATATTATACAGGATTATATTGGATGATACCCGGGCCAACCCGGTAAGCAACCCCAGCGTAAGCGCGCAGGCATAAGCAATTAATGTTACCCGCAGGGTAACGATAATGCCGGATCTCAAGAAAGCCCAAATATCATTGTAGGTTTCGTCTGTGTAGAAATTGTAAATCAAGAAAACGGCGGCCAGTATTAATATTAGCAGGCAACAGCGCAACCCCGCAACAAACGCGACGACAGCGCCAACGAAGCACA